>CAZNHI010000045.1:0-10496 GCA_964572535.1 uncultured Dehalococcoidia bacterium | reverse complement strand
AAGCGATAGAGGTTGGACATGAGGGCCACGGCAGGCCGCAGCAGGTCGCCGGAGAGGCCGAGGGCGAAGGCAAGGCGCCGTCCCTCGTAGGGCTGGAAGCCCGCGGCAGGGTCCACGCCGACGCGGTGAATCGACTCCGGATGGCTGGCGGCGACCTCCTCGATCTCCATGCCGCCGGCGGCGGAGCCCATGAGTACGGGCCAGCCGGTGGATGAGTCTATAAGGATTGCGAAGTAGAGCTCGCGGTCGAGGGCGGTCTGTTCCTCGACGAGGACGCTGCGCACGTAGCGACCCTCTGGGCCAGTCTGGGGCGTGACCAGAGTCATGCCGATGACCTGCTTGGCCGCGGCTTCAATCTCGTCCGGCGTGGCGCCAAGTTTGATGCCGCCGCCCTTGCCGCGGCCGCCCGCGTGGATCTGCGCCTTGACGACGGCTGGGACGCCAAGCTCCATAGCCACCTGGCGCGCCTCTTGCGGCGTAGATGCGACGCGGCCGCGCGGCACCGGTACGCCGTAGCCGGCGAGCAACGCCTTCGCCTGATACTCGTGGACCTTCACAGCGTCTCCTGAACACGTCTCCTGAACAATGGAACGAATCTGGATATGGACGGGGTCGAGTTTAGCACCTGCACCGCCTTGACACGAAAGCGGCGCATCGCTTGTACTCGGCGCCATGAATGAGAGGCTGCACGACGTGAAGGTGCTGACCTTCGACGTGGGTGGAACGGTGTTCGACTGGCACAGCGCCGTGAGCGATGCCGTCAGCGGGATCGCGCGGGCAAAGGGCGTCCCGGTCGACGCGTCGGCGTTCGCGATCGCCTGGCGGGAGCTGTTCTTCGAGACGCTGGGCAGGGTACGCAACGGGACGCTGAGGCGCATGAACGCGGACGGTATCCACCGCTTGACGCTGGACGAAGTGGCGCCGAAGTTCCCGGAGCTGGATCTGAGCGACGAGGAGCTGGATGGCCTGACGGATGTCTGGCATCGGTTGGCGGCGTGGCCGGATGCAAACCTGGCGATCCAGCGGCTGCGGTCGCGCTACACGGTGGTGGTGCTGACGGTCTTGAGCTTCGGCATCGTGGTCGATAGCTCCAAGCACAGCGGCATCGACTGGGACGGGATCATCTCGTGCGAATTCCTGCAGCACTACAAGCCGGACGTCGACGCGTACCTGGACGGATTGGAGCTGCTGGGTGTGGAGCCGGCCGAGGCACTGATGGTCGCGGCGCACCAATGGGACCTCAAGGCGGCGAAAGAAGCGGGCCTGGCGATAGCCTACGTGCCGCGGCCTCGCGAGCGCGGCGATGGGACGAAGTACGAGGCGTCTCTGCCCGATGTAGACGTGAACGCGAAGGACTTCTCAGACCTGGCGGATCAGTTGCTGGCCTGACGCAGCTAGCTCGTCACTCCTGGTAGGCTTCGGCGCCGGCGCGGGCGATGGCTTCGTCCTCCTCGCTGGTGGCGCCTGAGACGCCAACGGCGCCGACGACATCGCCGTTGGCTTTGACCACGACGCCACCCTGGGCGGGCACGAAGCGGCCTGCGTAGCGCAGCATCAGCGAGTTGATGATCAGCGGCAGGCTCTGGGCCATTGCCTCCAGGCGGCCCGAGTCGCGGCCCATGACGGCGCTGGCGACGGCCTTACCTTCTGCGACCACGACGGTCGCCGAGGGGGCATCGCCCAGGCGATCGAGCGCCATGAGGCTACCGCCGGCATCGACGATTGCTACGCTGACGGGCTTGCCGATCTCGGCGGCCTTGTCGCGGGCGGCTTCCATCATCTGCCTGGCGGCGTCGCTCTTCATGCTTGGGCTCCTTGGCTAATCGTATCTGGTCGAATGGCGGAAACGCCGCAGCCAAGTATACGTTGGCTTTGAAAGCCGGGGACACCCCGCAGCCCCGCTAAAGGCGGCGTCTTGGCGCTATTCGAGATCAGGACGGGATGTCATGCAGCGAGGACACTCCCCAACCCCGCTTAAGGGGCGACTGAGACGCGCATGAGACCGGATTGAGACGTGCAAAGCGTAACGAGAGCGTGACCGGGGCGTTCATGAATTTGACCATCGAATCCGATTGGTCTTGCGTCAAGGATGACGACTCTTGGGGGATGGAACCTCTTGCTATCCGACATTATGCGAATCTTGCGCCCAAGTCCTACGCCGCATGGCGTCCGCTGGGTGAACCGCGACCTGGCAATCGGCTGTCCGCTGGACGAGGCTGACTGGCAGGCGCTTCGCGCCCGCGGGGTACGGGGAGTCGTAGACCTCAGCGACGAGTCGAGCGACGTCGGGCCCGTGGTGCGCGAGCACGGCATGCGCTACCTCAGGCTACCGGTGGCCGATGGACGGCTGCCAGAGGCCGAGGAGCTGCATATCGTCACGAGTTGGGTGCTGCAGCGCGTCTGCGAAGAGGGACCGGTGCTTGTGCACGAGGCGCAGGGTCGCGGGAACCACGCTCTGGTTGCCTGCGCGGCTCTGATCAAGCGCGGCGCCAGCGTCCGGCGTGCCAGCCAGCAGCTCAGGAGGTCATCTGCTGCGCCCCTAACGGACATGCAGTTAGACCTGCTGGAGCGCTTCGCGGGCGAGATGGCGGTGGTTGCTAGACGGGGCTAAATGTCGGGCGCGGTGGGTTCGCTGGCGCGCCACATGTACCAGGAGCCGACGGAGCGATAGGGCGCCCAGGGCGCGCCGATGGCCAGGGCCTCCTTCGGCGTGGGCAACTCCGGCAGGCCGTAGGTGATGCGCATGCCGTGCCGGACACCAAGATCGCCGATGGGCAGGACATCCGGCCGGCCGAAGTGGAACATGAGGAACATGTGCGCAGACCACTCGCCCAGGCCCTTCACCGCGGTCACGCGCTCGATGACCTCTATGTCTGATAGGGAGGGTAGCTCCTGCAGGTTGAGGCGCCCGTCGGCGACGTGCGCGGCAAGGTCGCGCAGATAGCCTGCCTTCTGGCGCGAGATGCCGGCGGAGCGAAGTTGCTCGTCACTCGTCTCCAGGAGCTGCGGCGGCGAGGGTGGCTTGTCTTCGTCCGAGTAGAGCGCGAAGAAACGCCGCTGGATAGCGGTCGCAGCGGCGCCGGCGAGCTGCTGAAACAGGATCGCCCTGACCAGAGCGGCGTAGGGGTCTGAGCGACGCGGCGCGTCGTAGGCGCCGACGCGGTCAATCAACACCCCTAGCGCCGCATCGGTAGCGCGCAGGTGGGCGAGGGCCTCTTCTATGGAGAAAGCGGTCACTGCATGGGGGAGTAGGCGGTGGGGCGCATGATCTTGTTCTCGACGCGGGCGACGAGGAGACCGTTCTTCTCGGTCTCAGCGAAGGCGGCGAGGCGCTCCTGGTCTCCGCCGAAGGCCGCCCAGGCACGGTCGCGGTGGGCCATGTCGTCGAAGGCCAGCATGTAGGTGAGGCGGCCGCTCGTGCCGATGACGTCCGTCCAGTAGCCGACCTGCTTGATACCGTGCTTTTCGAAGTAGCCCATTGTGATGTTCGCGAAGCGGTCGTTGAGGGCGGGCAACTTGCCGGGCATGGCGTCGTAGATGCGCAGCTCGTAAATCATCTTCTAGACTCCTGTTACTACTGGACGGCCGGGACGAATTCGAGCGGCGAGGCGGCCTCGATGAGTCGGGGCGCTCGAGTGCGCTTATCCTAGCACCGGCGTGAGCTTGAAGAGGATTCAAGGAGGAAACGATGGTCCGCATCGCCGTGCTGGACGACTACCAGGGCATCGCGCTTTCGAAGGGCGGCTGGGAGAGGCTGCCGGCGGACTCGCACATTGAGGCGTTTCGCGACCACCTGGCGGACGAGACGGCGCTGGCGCGGCGACTGGAGCCCTTCGACGTGGTCGTGGCGATGCGAGAGCGGACGGCGTTTCCTCGCGGCCTGATCGAGCGCCTGCCGAACTTGAAGCTGCTGGTGACGACAGGGATGCGTAACGCAGCCTTGGATATGCAGGCGGCGCGGGACCGCGACGTCCTGGTCTGCGGCACCGGCGGTCAGGCGACGCCCACGGCGGAACTGAGCTGGGGGCTGATCATCGGCTGCGTGCGGCATATCGCGGAAGAGGACAGGGCGAGCCGGGCGGGGCGCTGGCAGACGACGATTGGCCCGACGCTGCACGGCGCCACGCTGGGTTGTCTGGGACTGGGGAACCTCGGCTCTCAGGTCGCGAGGGTAGGGGTCACGTTCGGGATGAACGTGATCGCCTGGAGCCAGAACCTGACGGCGGAGCGGGCAGAGCAGGTGGGCGCAAAGCTGGTGAGCAAGGATGAGCTGTTCGCGCAAGCCGATGTGCTGAGCGTTCACCTGGTACTGAGCGACCGCACGAGAGGCCTGGTTGGAGCGCGAGAGCTGGCGTTGATGAAGCCGACGGCGTTCCTGGTCAACACGTCGCGAGGGCCGATTGTCGACGAGGCGGCGCTGGTCGAGGCGCTGCGGGAGCGGAGGATCGCAGGAGCCGGGTTGGATGTCTTCGACCAGGAGCCCTTGCCGCCGGACCACCCGTTTCTGACTCTGGATAACACGCTGATCACGCCTCATCTGGGCTACGTCACGCTGGAGACGTACGACCGGTTCTACGGGGAGGCGGTTGAGGACATCCTGGCGTGGCTAAGCGGCTCGCCGGTGAGGGTCGTGGAAGCGTAACCGCTCTATTGGCGCGCATTCAGTCGCCCATCGGAATTGTCGATATTGGTTCTGATGGGCACATTGGGCGGCGCATTGCGTGCGCTTTCGCCGCATTCCCTGCTGCGACTCTACCTGGCGGTAGTGGTCTGTACGGCCGTGGTCGCGATTGGCGCCGTGCTGCTGACGTCTTCCAGGGTGGATTCGCGCTCGAGGGCGGCGGCCCTGCAGTCCAATGCGGCGATCGCGGACTCGCAGATTCAGGCGGGACTGCGCGAGCCGCTGATGGTGCTCCTGGACAACAGCTACAAATTCCTGCTTTCTTCCGAGGGGTTCGCCTCCTTGACGCCGGAGCAGAAGGCGCAGGCGGTGAACGCCGTGACGTACGACTTCGATAACCCAAACGCCCTCTCCGGCCCCTTGCCCAACGTGCCGATCTCCATGACTGACCGCGACGCGATCACGTTGCACCGCGGTATCGACCTCTACTCGTCCCAGATCAGCAAGCTGGTTGCGGGAGCGCCTGGAGTAGATCTGAGTAAGGTGGTGGAGGACAGAGACCGGCTGCAGGCGGCGCTGGAGGCGTATCTGGACGATGATTCGGCAACCAACTTCCGAGACATGCTTTCGGGCATTCTGGCGTTGGGCGAAAGCCTGAACCTGGCGGGCGACCAGCTCGCGCTGAACGTGACCAAAGAGCAGATGTCGGTGAACTCCGCGATGAAGACGTCCCGTTTGGTGATGCTGGTCGGGCTGCTGATGATGGCGGCGACGATGGCGATGTCGACGTTGTTCGTGAGCCGCCTGATCAACCGCGCTTTCACTTCAAGCGAGACGGAACGGACGGCGTTGCGCGAGACGACGCGGACGCTCCAGTACCGTAACGACCAGCTGAGTGCGCTGTACGCCGTGTTCTCTGAGATCACGGACACGTTGAGCATGGACTACGTAATCAGCGCTACGTTGCGTGAGACCTTGCGGGTGATGAAATCGACGATGGTGGTATTGCGGCTGCTCCAGGGCTCTGAGCTGGTTGTGGTGGGGAACCTGACGGACGCTGGCGTGGTAGTACCGAATATGGGTTCGGTCCCGCTGGGCGAAGGTCCCACCGGGCGGGTGGCGCGCCGCGGGCGCAGCATGCGCATCGGGCATGGCGCGCAGGCGTTGCTGGGTCCCTCCTCCGATCCGGAAGACCCAAATTCAGGCGTTGAATCCGGGATCATCGTGCCGCTGATCGTCGGTGCTCGAGTAGTGGGCACGCTGGCCTGCTGGTCGCGTCAGCAGGATGCGTACAGCGAGGAGGACGAGAAGGTGCTGGAGATGATGGCCTCCCAGGTGGCGACCGCGGTTGTGGCTGCGGACCACGCTGAAACCAGCGAGCGGCGGGCGATGCACGACCCGCTGACCGGTCTGCCGAACCGGCGCCAACTCACAGAGGACATTGCCAGCCAGATCTCAATCCTCTCGGAGTCCGGGCAGCGCGCAGGCGTCGCCATGATTGACGTGGACCACTTCAAGCGCCTGAACGACGACTTCGGTCACAGGGTTGGCGACGTCTCGCTGCAGAAGATCGCCTCCGTGATGCGCAACGCCCTGCGCGAGGGCGATATGGTCTACCGCTACGGCGGCGAGGAGTTTGTGGCGATCTTCAAGGGTGCGTCGGGGCCGGAGGCGCTGGTGGCCGCGGAGCGTCTGCGCTTGGCGGTGGAGACAACACCTCTGACTGGTGACCAGCTGGAGCCGGTGGGGCCGGTGACCATCTCGATCGGTATTGCACTATTGCCCGACCACGGCGGCGACATAGACGCGCTGATTGAGATGGCAGACAAGGCGATGTACCGGGCGAAGGAGTGCGGCCGGAACAGGGTGGAGGTCTGGGATGAAGAGGCGTTGATGGGTGGCGTGAGCCCGGCCGCATAGCTAACGCAGCACTTCGCGAATACCGATACTCCTAATTGAGAACGGCTGCGCTAGATCGCAGCCGAGGTGGCTTGTTGAATTCATGATCCGGCTCGATTTCAAAAGTCCGGTGCTGCTATTTCGGCTGCTGATGGGCCTCGTCGCCATCGTCGCGACGATATCGCTGGTCATGGTCTTCTACACGACTGGACAGGTGGACTCCGCCTCGCGCCAGGCGACCGACAAGTCGGACACGGCGTTGCTGGCGGCTGAGTCATCGGACAAGCTGCGCGAGCTTATCGACATCCTGGCTCACCGCGCGCACGAGTACCAGACTTCCGCGGAGTTTCTGGAGTTGACCCCCGTGGTACAGGAAGCTGTCAGGGCAGAGCTTTCGCGTGTTATCGATGGCCCTCCGAACACGGCGATCTATGGAGTCTTGATCCCGCTTTCGTTGAAGGAGGCGACCGACTTCCAGGCGTCCGTCGAATACCTTCGCGGGCGGCTGACGACGTTGCTTGCGCGGACGGACGACCCTCAGCTCCAGCTAACCGTCGCTTCCGAAAGACAGAGGGTGCAGGAAGCGCTGCAGGCCTACTACGCCGAACCTACGGTCTCTAACTTGCGCCAATTGGAGAGGCGCCTTGGAGGCGTGCTGGAGATCACCAGCGCTCGCGTGCCCGGGCTGGCCGCAGAGTCGGCCGCGTTACGCGACGACTTCGACAAGACTATCGGACTGTTAAAGACCGTGGCGCTGGCGCTGGCCACAGGTGGTGCGATCAGCCTGGTGCTCTTCGGGGGGTTCATGTCGCGCAACATCCAGAGCACGCTGCAGGAAATGCAGGTGGAGCGGTCGGAGTTGGCGGAGACGACGAGCCGTCTGCAGTTTCGCAACGACCAGCTGAACGCGCTGTACAACGTGTTCGCGGAGATTACCTCAACCCTGAGCCTGCGTTACGTGGTGAGCGCAACCATGCGCGAGTCGCTACAAATCATGCGGGCGGACATGGTGGTTCTGCGCATCTTACGTGGCTCAGAGTTGGTGGTCGCCGGAGCGATGATCTCCTCTGGACAGGAAATCGAGGGACTTATTCCCGTGCCCCTGGGGGAGGGACCTACGGGCCTCACGGCGAAGCGAGGCCGCACGCTGCGCATCGACAAAGACGGCGAGCGGCTGATGGGCGCGACGGCGGCGCGAACGCCCGGGAGCAGTCCCGCGGAGCAGACGAACAATCAGCCGATGGAGTCCGGGATCATCGTGCCGTTGGTGGTTGGCGCCAGAGTCATCGGGACGCTGGCCTGTTGGGCTCGCGCTCAGTACGCATTTAACGATGAGGATGAGCGAGTGCTGGAGATGATGGCGTCGCAGGTGGCAACGGCCATCGTGGCGGCCGACACGACGGACACGAGCGTGAGACACGCGCAGCACGACGCCCTCACCGGCCTGCCAAACCGGCGTCAGTTGGACGAGGACACACAGGGGAGCCTGGCTCAGCTGTTGGCCAGCGGCCGCAACGCGGTGGTGGCGATGGTGGACATCGACCACTTTAAGCGCTTCAACGACGACTACGGGCACAGGGTGGGAGACGTGACGCTGCAGAAGGTGGCATCCGTGCTGCGCAGCTCGGTGCGGGACAACGACCATTTGTACCGCTACGGAGGCGAGGAGTTCCTGGTGGTATTCGTCGATACGCCCCCTTCAGAGGCCGTAGCGCTGGCGGAACGTCTTCGCATGGCGGTGGAGGCGGCGCCGCTGAGCGGCGAAAGCCTGGAGCCTGTCGGGCCCGTGACGATTTCGATTGGCCTGGCGCTGATGCCCAGCCAAGGTACGGTCCTTGAGCGCCTGATCAGCATGGCCGACAAAGCTATGTACAAAGCCAAGGCAGGCGGCCGCAACCGCGTGGAGGTCTGGGACGAGAGCGACGCGCCCGACCTCAGTTCCGTAGCCTAAGCAAGACTCAGCACACCTCTGTCAGACTCGGGCTGTGCTATAGTCCTGCGCGTCAACGCGCGTTTCCGTAGCTGCAGATGTGCGAGCGCCGCTGGTTAGCTAACGCGGCAAGAGGCAATAGGCAAAAGGACGGCCGGGCTGATAACATCGGCTCTCAGGCAGTGACAGGGAGGCTGACTATGTGCACCTACATCACCGAGAAGGCAGAGATGTTCGGCAGCGCCAAGGGGCCGCAGGGCTGGTTCCGCGTGGACATGGCGAACGTTTACTTTGACCACCCCTTCCACGCGCCGCTGGAGCACAGCCTGAACATCGACTTCGTAAACGAGGCTGACGGCTCGCCGACGCGGGTGGCGGTGGAGATCAGCGCCGAGTCTGCGCGTCTGTTAGTGGAGAAGATCCTGGCGGCGCTGGAGAGCGGCGAGACGTCGCACGCGCCTGTGAAGGTCGAGACCTCAGCGTAGCAGGACGAGACGTAGATCAGGGGAGCCCGGCTTCTTTGCGTCTGGTGTTCGCGGGGTTCCAGTACCGCGGGCTTCAGGCGCCGCCTTTAGCCGGGTTTGGGGGCAGTGCCCCGAGGTCAGATACCAGACGCGGGGTCGATGGCGATGACGTCAATGAGGAACTGGCAGCCGTCGCCGGGACGGACGTTGGCGTCGGCGATGACCATGGCTGAGCGCGCGGGCGGGTTGTCGGGGAAGACCTCCAGCCAGACCTTCTGGAAGCCTTCGCGGTATTTGAGGTCGGCGAGATAGAGCGTGACGCGTGCAATGTGGTCCCAGGTAGCTCCGGAGGCATCGAGGAGGATGCGCAGGTTTTCGAAGCAGTTGCGCGCCTGCTGCTCGTTGTCGTCCGTGTACTGCCGTGTGACGGGGTCGTTGCCGCGGATGGCCCCGAAGTAGAGCCAGCCGCCGATACGCACGCCGTCCGAAAGGCCGGGGATGCTGTGCCCGGGACCGCCGGGACGCTCGATTTGCTGTCGTAGGGATGTGTTCGCCATTCGGCGCCTCGCAATGGGTTCTCAGTTATCAGTGTCAGTCTGATCCTGCGTCTTGACGGCTGAAAGTTGATGGCTGACGGCTGATACTTCGCCGCTACGATACACGCATGACGACCGAGATGTGGATCATCGCGGCGGCGCGGTTGGCGGGGTCATTTCCGGTGCTGCGCTGGCCCTTCTACGGGGCGATCGTGGCGATTCTGGTCGACCAGAGCGACCTGTTCATGATGAACCTGATCGACCTCGGCGGGGTCACGGACTACCAGACGTTCGACAAGTATCTGGACCAGGCGTACCTGCTCGCGTTCCTGGTGGTGTCGCTGCGCTGGCGAGGGACGGAGCGCAATGTGGCAGCTGGTCTGTACGGCTTTCGCTTTGTGGGGTTTCTGGCCTTTGAGGTGACTCAGTCGCGGGGGCTACTGCTGTTCTTTCCCAACTTGTTCGAGGTGTGGTTCCTGTTCGTGACGGGCAGAAGGCAGTTCGGGCTGGAGGAGAAGCTGAAGGGCAGGCGTCTGGGCGTCATACTGGTGGCGTTGGTTGCGCTGAAGCTGTTCCAGGAGTACGCGATTCACCAGGCGCGTTGGCTGGATGGCTTCACGGCTGTGGAGGCCGTCGAGGTGGTCTGGGACTGGATTATGCCCTTCTGATGAACGTCCGCACACGCCTGTTAAAGCTCGTACTGGGGTCGCGGCTGCCTCAGACGCGGGGCAGCCTGCGGCTACCCGCGCTGAAGGCTGCAGTGCGGATCCGGCGCGACGCGTACGGCATCCCGCAGATCGAAGCGCAGAACAATGAGGACGCCTGGTACGGACTAGGGTTCTGCCAGGCGCAGGATCGGGCGTTTCAGCTGGAGCTGAGGCTGCGGACGCAACGCGGGACGCTGTCTGAGCTGTTTGGCGAGCAAACGCTGAGCATTGACCGTCTGTCGCGGCGTATCGGCTTCGTCGAGTCGTCGCGGCAGCAGTTGCTGGCGCTGGACGGCGAAGTGCACGCGCAAATCGTAGCGTTTGTGGCGGGGATCAACG
>CAZNHI010000044.1:0-10511 GCA_964572535.1 uncultured Dehalococcoidia bacterium | reverse complement strand
GGCACGTCCGCGAAGCCCTCCCGGACATACCTCAGCGCATCGCTTACGGTGGTCACGAGGGCACCGGCATGGCCTTCGAGCTGATTCAGCCCGGCGCCACCGGCCAGATGCGCGAGTTCCTGGACGAACACGGCGAGGGCATCCAGCACGTCGGCTTCTGGACGCCGGACCTGCTCGGCTCCCTCCAGGCCGCCGTGGACGAGGGCGGCAGGCTGGTAGGCGGCGGCCCCTTCGAGCAGCGAGACGCCACGGTCGTGCAACTGGAGATGCCGGATGGTCAGCTGCCGCGCCAGCTCGCCTACATAGACGTGGGCATGGGCACGTTCCGCTTCGAGCTGATCGGCCCGCCCGCAGACCAGGGCCTGCGCAACTGGCTCCAGGAAGACTACCCGCGGATCATCCAGCCCGCGCCCTGGGCGTAACACGGGCAGACTTGCAGACGGGCAGACTTCGTGGTCGAACGTCTGTGCCGAGTGGCCTCGACAGCCCGAGTCTCAAACCCGTTCGTACTGAGCCTCTCGAAGCACGCGAGTCTCGCGAAGGCCTCTGCTAGCCGGTGACCGCGCCTTCTGAGGCAGACGACACCAGCTTCGCGTACTTCGCGAATACGCCGGTCGTGTAGTGCGGCGCCGGCGGTGACCACGAAGCCAGCCGCCGCTGCAGCTCCTCGTCGCTGATCTCGACGTTCAACACACGCTTGTCCACGTCAAAGACGATAGTGTCGCCCTCACGCACCGCCGCAATCGGCCCGCCGACCGCCGCCTCGGGCGCGACATGGCCCGCCATGAGTCCGTGAGTTGCGCCGGAGAAGCGTCCGTCCGTGAGCAGCGCCACGCTGTCGCCCAGCCCGACACCCATCAGCGCCGCCGTCACACCCAGCATCTCGCGCATGCCGGGGCCGCCCTTCGGCCCTTCGTAACGGATCACGATTACGTCGCCCGGGTTGATCCGTCCTTTGGAGACGGCGGCGAAGGCGTCCTCTTCGCGCTCGAAGACGCGCGCGGGGCCGCGGTGCTCCATGCGCTCGTGGCCCGCCACCTTGAGGACGCAGCCCTCCGGCGCCAGGTTGCCCTTCAGGATCACGATGCCGCCCGTCTTCTTGAACGGCCTGTCCGCCGTCGTCACCACCTGCTGACCAAGCGTCTCGTCCGCCATCCTCACCTCTTCGCCGATCGTGCGGCCGCTGACCGTCATCGGCTCCGGGTGCAGCAGACCGGCCTGCAGCATCCGGTTGGCGACCAGCCGCACGCCGCCCGCCTCGTACAGGTCATTGGCCACGTAGCGGCCGCCCGGCTTCAGGTCGGCGATGATCGGCGTCGTCCGGCTGATCCGGTCGAAGTCGTCGATGTTCAGCTCCACCTCCGCCTCGCGCGCGATCGCCAGCAGGTGCAGCACGGCGTTGGTCGAACCACCGGTCGCCAGCACAGACGCGATCGCGTTCTCCAGCGAGGCGCGGGTGATCACGTCGCGCGGGCGCAGGTTCTGGCGCAGCAGTTGCACCACCTGCTGCCCCACCTCAAAAGCAACCTCGTCCTTCTTCGGGTCCATCGCCGGCACCGAGGCGCTATCGACCAGCGCGATGCCCATCATCTCCGTCGCCATCGCCATCGTGTTGGCCGTGTACTGGCCGCCACAGGCGCCTGCTCCCGGGCAAGCGACGCCCTCGAGCTCGCGCAGCTTCTCTGCCGTCATCTTGCCCGCCGCGTGCGCGCCCACCGCCTCGAACACGTCCAGCACCGTCACGTCGCGGCCCTCGAAGACGCCGGGCATGATCGAGCCGCCGTAGAGCAGCAGGCCCGGCAGATTGAGGCGGGCCAGCGCCATCACGGTACCGGGCAGCGTCTTGTCACAGGCGGCGATGGCGACCACGCCGTCCAGCAGGTGCCCCCGCGTCACCAGCTCAATCGAGTCCGCGATCACTTCTCGACTGATCAGGGATGCCTTCATGCCCTCAGTGCCCATGCTGATGCCATCAGACACCGCGATCGTGTTGAACTCGAGCGGCGTGCCACCAGCGGCGCGGATGCCGTCCTTGACGCGGGCGGAGAGGCGCCGCAGGTGGAAGTTGCACGGCCCGATTTCGATCCAGGTGTTGGCCACGCCGATCAGGGGCTTCGAGAGGTCTTCGTCGGTCAGGCCCGTGGCGCGCAGCATGGCGCGCGCGGGCGCCCGATCCGGCCCGTCCAGCAGGACGTGGCTGGGGCCTCGGAGGTCATTCTGGTTGGTCATCGCTGGGACTCCTGAGCTTCGGATTAGGGGTATCAGGGATCGTATGGGCAATCGGGCCATCGGGCAATCGGGCAGGGGTTAGACTTCACTCGTGAAGTACTGGCTGAACGTCGTTTCACGAGAGCACGTGCTGCTCGGGCGTGAGGGTGAGTTCGCCCAGGCGCAGCACGGCAGTTCGTCCGGGCTGCGGCGCCTGAAGCGCGGCGACCTCCTCGTCTTCTACTCACCGCGCACGGCGCTGAACGGCGTGACACTGCGCCGCTTCACCGCGCTGGGCCGAATACAGGACGACGAGCCGTTTCAGGTGAAGATGACGCCAAGCTTCTACCCGTCGCGGCGTCGCGTCGCGTTTATCGATTGCGCCGAAGCGTCAATCGAGCCTTTGATCCCCGCGCTGGAGTTCATCCCCGACAAGCAACGCTGGGGCCTCCCGTTGCGCCGCGGCCTCTTCGAGATCTCGCGCACGGACTTCGCCGCTATCGCCTCCTCCATGGGAGTGACCATCAGCGGGCTTGAAGGCACGTAGAATCATCTCGTGGCTCCTCTGATCATCGCCCACCGCACGGCGCCCCCGTACGCACCGGAGAACAGCCTGGAAGGCATGCGTGTCGCCTTCGAGCAGGGCGCCGACGCCGTCGAGATCGACCTGCACATGAGCCTGGACCAGCGCCCCTTCCTGCTGCACGACAAACTCATGCGCCGCACAACGGGCTGGCCGCTGCCGCCGGAGCTGACGCCATCGTTCGTCGTCAAGCGCCTGCGTCTCAAGGGTGGCGTGGAGTCCGTCCCCAGCCTCTCCCAGGCTCTGGACGCCCTGCCGAAAGGGAAGCTGCTGGCCGTGGACGTGAAAACACCGTGGGCGGTCGTCCCCCTGCTCGGCGAGGTGAAACGGCGCGGCATCGCCAGCCAGACGCTGGTCTGGAGCCCAAGCGCCCTTTGTGCCCGCTACGCAATACGACGCAACCCGGGCTGGGAGGTTGCCTACTACAAGGACTTCGCAGACGGGCCGAGCAATCGCGCCTTGATCGACAAGGCGTGGGGTCTCGGCGCCCAGGCAGTCTCGCTTGACTGGCGCGCCATTGACGCTCAGCTTGTGTCATACGCCCATGAGGCCGGTCTGCGCGTGTACTCCTGGCACAAGGACTACGAGCTGACAGCGGAGAAGCTCTCGAGCGGCCTGGACGGCCTGATCACGGACCACCCCACGAAGGCTCGGGCAGCAGTCGTAGCGCTCGCCTGAAGCTGAGTCAGTGCAACAGATCGCCAGTGTCGGACGTTGACAGTGATAGGCTTCACAAATATTCTTGACTAAGCTAATCCACATTATCGACTAGCACCACGGAGCCTGCAGTGGCCAACGCCAGGACCTACGACAGCGAAACTTTGACCCGTCTCAGCGAGGAGATGGAGGGCAAGCGCCCCGAAGAGATCGTCAGCTGGGCCATCCAGGAGTTTCAGCCCGGCCTCACGATGGCCTGCAGCTTCGGCGGACCCACCGGCATGGTGCTGCTCGATATGACGATGAAGATCGACCCAACGGTCGAGGTCTTCTATCTGGACACCGACTTCCTTTTCCCGCAGACGTTGCACCTGCGCGACGCCTGCGAACAAAAGTATGGCTTCAAGCCCATCGGCTATAAGTCGCTGCTCACCCCCGAGGCGCAGGCTGACAAGCATGGCCCCGAACTCTGGACGCGCGATCCTGACTTCTGCTGCGAGCTGCGCAAGGTGGAGCCCAATTACCGCGCGCTGGACGGCAAGACGGCCTGGATTTCCGGTATGCGCCGCGACCAGTCGAAGACGCGTGCCAACGTCGCGATCGTCGACTGGGACGAGAAGTTCGGCCTGGTGAAACTCAACCCGCTTGCGGCCTGGGACGAGAAGCAGGTTTGGGCCTACATACTGCAAAACAGCGTGCCCTACAACGAGCTGCACGACAAAGGCTACCCGAGCATCGGCTGCACCAACTGCACCAAGCCGGTGCGCCCCGGTGACGACCCTCGCTCCGGCCGTTGGGCCGGCTTCGACAAAGAGGAGTGCGGCATCCAGGAGGGCACCATAGAAGTAATTCACCTCAAGGGAGACGCTTAGTGGCGAATAAGGGATTCACGATCTGGTTCACAGGCCTCTCGGGCGCCGGCAAGTCAACGCTCGCCGAAGCGCTGGAGCCCGCACTCAAGGCGCGCGGTCACAACGTCGAGATCCTCGACGGCGACGTGGTACGCACCAACCTGAGTAAGGGACTGGGCTTCAGCAAAGAGGACCGCGACACCAATATCCTGCGCATCGGCTTTGTGGCGCACCTGCTCTCGCGCAACGGCGTCGCCGTGATCACCGCCGCCATCTCCCCCTACCGCGACATCCGCGACCAGAACCGTGCCTTGATCGGCGACTTCGTCGAGGTCTTCGCCAAGTGCACCATCGAGGAGCTGACCCGTCGTGACGTCAAAGGCCTCTACGAGAAGGCCCTGCGTGGCGAAATCCAGAACTTCACCGGTATCTCAGACCCCTACGAGGAGCCGCTCAACCCCGAGGTTGTCGTGGACACGGAGATGGAAACGGTCGAGGAGAGCCTCGCCAAGATCCTCGGCTACCTGGAGCAGAAGGGGTACCTCGCCCCTGCGGGAGCCAAGTAAGACACCCTGTAGTTCATTCACGCCCCGGCCCAAACCCGGGGCGTCTTTGGGAAAAGGAAGCTTATCGATGTCAGACGCCCTCATCGCGCCGCACGGCGGCAGCCTCGTCGACCGGGTAGCAACAGGCGCTGAGGCGCAGTCGTTGGCCCAGGCCGCGAAGTCGCTGCCTAAGCTCTCGCTCGGTATTCGGCCCCTGTCTGACCTCGAGATGATCGCCGTGGGCGCCTTCAGCCCGCTGACCGGCTTCATGACCTCCCGCGACTACCAAGGCGTGGTCAAGGACATGCACCTCGCGGGCGGCCAGCCCTGGTCGCTGCCGGTGACGCTTTCGGCGTCGAAGGACCAGGCGAAAGCCCTCGAGGGCAAGCAGATCGCCCTGACAGACGAGGCCGGCAACGCTCTCGCCGTCATGGACGTCCAGGAGGCGTTTGACTACGACAAGCAGGAAGAAGCGCGCCTCGTCTACCGCACTGAGGAGGCGGCGCACCCCGGGGTCGCCGCCGTTTACGCCCAGGACGAGATGCTGATCGGCGGGCCGATTCGCCTGTTCCAGCGCCAGCAGCACACCGAGTTCCTGCCGCAACGCCGCGACCCCAAACAGACGCGCGCCGTCTTCGCCGAGAAGGGCTGGAAGACAATCGCCGGGTTCCAGACGCGCAACCCGGTGCACCGCGCCCACGAATACATCCAGAAGTGCGCCCTGGAGACCGTGGACGCGCTGCTGCTACACCCGTTGGTCGGCGCCACCAAGGACGACGACATTCCTGCCAGCGTGCGCATGGCCTGCTACGAGGCGCTGCTGGGCGGCTACTATCCCGCTGACCGCGTGCTGCTCTCCGTCTTCCCCGCGGCCATGCGCTACGCCGGCCCGCGCGAGGCGATCTTCCACGCCCTGGTGCGCAAGAACTACGGCTGCTCTCATTTCATCGTCGGGCGCGACCACGCGGGCGTGGGCTCTTACTACGGCACCTACGACGCGCAGCACATCTTCCGCGAATTTGCGCCGGGTGAGCTTGGCATCACGCCGATGTTCTTCGAGAACAGCTTCTACTGCCGGGCCTGCGGCTCCATGGGCACCGCCAAGACCTGCCCCCACGGTGACGACGACCACGTCAGCCTCTCCGGCACGCGCGTGCGTCAGATGCTCGCGGAGGGCCAGATGCCGCCCGCGGAGTTTAGCCGGCCGGAAGTCGCGCAGATCCTGATCGACGCCAGCAAGGGCAAGTAAACCGGCCGTGTTCAGGTCCCTGCATGTGAGGGTCACGTGGCCCTGACAAAGTCGGGTTCTCCGCTCCACGAAGTAGAGAATCACCGCTCGCCGCTGCACGTCCTGGCACCCAGGATCGCCCTGCACTGCGCTGCGGTTGTCGCCGCCCTCTGGCTGTTCGTGATCGCCCTGCAGCTGATCAAGGTCGGCGCCGGCGGTCTGCGGCCGGTGCTCGACAGCGTCTCCGCCGATGGCATCGCCGGTCATTTCGGCTTCGGCTGGTTCGGCGCCTACGTGGTGATGAGCGGCTCACCCGTCGCGGCCGTGGCAATGAGCCTGTTTGCGGGCGGCGCCATCAGCGACCTCGAGACCTTCGCCATGATCAACGGCACACGCATGGGAGCCTCGCTGATCGTCCTGGTCGTCGGCTTTGTCTCCTACGTCACAGGCAAGCGCAACCCAGACGGCTTGTACATTGGCGTCGTTTCGTTGCTCACGGCGATGACGCTCTGGGCGCCGGCGATGCCCATCGGGCTCTTCATCCTCGACCAGGGCTGGCTGGATGGCGTGCACATCGAGAGCCCCGGAATCCTGACTTCATTCGTCGGCACGATCTCCGACCCGGTGGTCAACCCGCTGAAGGACGCCTTGCCGCGGCTGCTCGTGTTTGTCGCGGGCGTCGGCACTCTGGTCCTGGGCTTCGGCCTCTTCGACCGCTCGCTCCCCAGTCTGGATAGCCCCGGCCCTCGCTTTGAGGCGATGTCGAAGGCCATGCAGCAGCGCCACGCCATGTTCGCCTTCGGTTGCCTCGTCACCTTCGTGACGATGTCCGTTTCCCTTTCGGTCACCATCCTGGTGCCACTGGCGCTCAAGGGCTACGTCCGCCGCGACCGCGTCATCCCGTATGTGATGGGCGCCAACATCGCCACCTGGGTAGACACGCTGCTGGCGGCACTGCTTCTGGATTCGCCGCGCGCCTTCACGGTGGTGCTGACGGAGATGATCAGTGGTGGACTCGTTTCACTGTCAGTGCTGATCTTCTTCTATGGCCCCTATACGCGGCTGATCCTCGGGACCGCACACCTGGTCAGCAGCACGCGGCGCAACCTTATCATTTTCCTCGCATGCCTACTATTGGCTCCCGTGGTGTTTCTGTCGATATAACACCAGAGTGTTTCGGCATCTACGTCTTGCGCTTCGCAGAGACTCGCTGACTTAAACTTGTCATTGTTGACGTACTTAGTTAACATTAGGTACGAATCTATGAAAGTCTCAATGAAGGGTGATTACGGCGTGCGGGCGCTCGTCGAGTTGGCCCATCGCTACGGCGAGGGGCCCGTGCAGAGCGCCGTCATCGCCCACCGCCAGTCGATCCCCGAGCCCTACCTGGACCAGCTGCTCACCACACTGCGACGCGCCGGCTTCATCCGCAGCGTGCGTGGCCCCCAGGGCGGTCACGCGCTGATCCGCGACCCGCACGATCTACGCCTTAGAGAGGTCATCGCCGCGCTGGAAGGCTCACTCGCCCCCATAGCCTGCCTGGACGACCCCCAGGGTTGCCGCACCACCACGGCTTGCAGCCTCAAACCCGTCTGGCAGGAGGTCGAGGCTGCAACGATCCGGGTACTCGAGAGCGTTACCATTTCAGACATCGCTGAGCGGGAGCGTGCCGGCAACGTTGCGCGCTACGCCATATAGAGATGGCTGGAATGAGAAGTACTGAAAGTCGCATCGCCGCTAACGCACTTGAGCTGATCGGTAACACACCGCTGGTGAGGCTGGCGCGCATCACGCCGGCAGGCTACGCCGAGGTGCTGGGCAAGCTCGAATCGCTGAACCCCGGCGGCAGCGTCAAGGATCGCATCGCGCTGGCGATGGTTGAGGACGCGGAAACACGGGGGCTGCTCCAGCCCGGCGGCACGATAGTCGAGCCGACTAGCGGCAACACCGGCATCGGCCTCGCCATGGTCGCGGCCGCCAAGGGCTACAAGCTGATCCTGACCATGCCCGACGACTACAGCCTGGAGCGCCGCAAGCTGGTGCAGCGCTACGGCGCGCAGCTGATCCTTACGCCTGCCATTGAGGGCATGACGGGAGCGGTATTCGCCGCCGAGGAGTTGGTGGCGAAGAACCAGAACTACTACATGCCCCAGCAGTTCAATAACCCGGCCAACCCAGAGGTGCACCGCCGCACCACGGCCGAAGAAATCCTGCGCGATACCGAAGGTCACGTCGACGCTTTCGTTGCCGGCGTGGGCACCGGCGGCACCATCACCGGCGTCGGCGAGGTGCTGAAGCAACGTCTTCCCAACGTCCTCGTCGTTGCGGTAGAGCCCTCGCGCTCGCCGGTGCTCGCGGGTGGCAAGCCCGGACTGCATGGCATCCAGGGCATCGGCGCCAGCTTCGTGCCCAGCGTGCTCAACCGCGACGTATATGACGAGCTGATCGCCGTTAAGGATGAAGAGGCGATTGAGATGGCAAAGCAGATCACCCTCAGAGAAGGGTTGCTGGTCGGCATCTCGGCCGGCGCCAACGTCCACGCATCGCTGCTCATCGCGAAGCGTCTGGGAGAGGGCAAGCGCGTTGTCACCGTGCTCCCCGACACGGGCGAGCGCTACCTGAGCGTGAACTTCTAATTCGAGTGGGTTATATGCGACGATGGACATTGAAGCTGGGGTGCGCCCCCAGACCCCCGCTAAAGAGAGCTGGAGCAGCGCCGTGTGCCTGCTTGATGCATTCCCCAATGTGCGGACTGCCTGTGAGAGGTGGGGAGGTTTCTCATGATTAGTGTCTACATTCCGACGCCGTTCAGGAGCTTCGTCGGCAATCGCACAAGCGTCGAAGTAGAGGGCGCCAACGTCGGTGAAGTCCTAGCCAACGTGGATGCGCGTTTCCCGGGCTTCCGCAACCTCTGCTACAACGGTGAAGGCGCGATCCCCGCGCATATCAACATCTACGTAAACAACCAGGAGATAGCCACGCTCGAAGGCGAGTCAACCGCGGTCTCTGACGGCGACCAGGTCGCCGTTATCCCCGCGCTCGCGGGTGGCGCGCCGGCTGAGGAGCCCTCCAACTACGCCCTGACGGCGGAGCGCGTGACACGCTACTCACGGCACCTGATCATGCCGCAGGTCGGTAGCGTGGGTCAGCGCAATATCTTCGACGCGAAGGTGCTGATCGTCGGCGCCGGCGGCCTCGGCTCGCCCGTCGCGCTCTACCTGGCGCTGGCGGGCGTCGGCACCATCGGTATCGTCGACTTCGACGTCGTCGACCTCTCGAACCTGCAGCGCCAGATCCTGCACCAGAATGACGACGTGGGTAAGCGCAAGGTGGTCTCAGCCAGGGAAACGATCAACGCTTACAACCCGGATGTGAAAGTGGTCACGCACGAGGAGCCGCTGCACTCCGAGAACGCGCTGGACATCATCTCCCAGTACGACATCATCGTGAACGGCGCCGACAATTTCGCGGCCCGGTACCTGGTTAACGACGCCTGTGTCTTCCTCAAGAAGCCGCTGGTCGACGGTTCGATTCTGATGTTCGACGGCCAGGCAACCGTCTACCTCCCGGGCCAGGGCTGCTACCGCTGCCTCTACCCAACGCCGCCCCCACCGGGAATGGTCCCGTCCTGCGCCGAGGCCGGCGTGCTGGGCGCAATGTGCGCCACCATCGGCTCCATTCAGGCGACCGAGGTGCTGAAGCTCGTCCTCGGCATCGGTGAGAGCCTGTGCGGCCGCTTATTGCTCTACGATGCTCTCTCCATGGAGATGCGACAGGTGCGCGTGCGCCGCGACGCTAACTGCGTGGTCTGCGGTGACAATCCGACGATTACGGAGCTAATTGACTACGACGAGTTCTGCGGGACCGCTCCCGCCTGGCAGGAGTAACAGTGGCGGTTGAAGTAAGAATGACCTCGGTGCTGCAGCGCGTCGTTGGAGCCAAGTCCGTGGAAGCCGAAGGCAGCACCATCGCCGAGGTCTTGGAGCAAATCAACGCGAAATACCCCGGCTTCCGGGAGCAGATCACGATGGAAGACGGGTCGTTGCACCGCTTCGTCAACATCTATATCAACGACGAGGACATCCGGTTCATGCAATCGCTGGCGACCCCGGTCAACGCCGGCGACGTCGTGTCGATCCTGCCCGCCCTCGCGGGCGGGTAGCGCGCCTGCATGACAACCGGATCGATTCATCGCGTCATGTTGTATCGCAGCATGCTGGACATGATCGGCAACACGCCGCTGGTCGAGATGCCGCATCTCAGCCCGTCGCCCACGCTGCGTTTCTTCGCCAAGCTAGAGGGCCAAAACCCGACAGGCAGCGTCAAGGACCGCATCGCCAAGGCGATGATCGAAGCGGGGGAGCGCGACGGTAAGCTCACGCCCGGCTGCACCATCCTGGAGCCCACCTCCGGCAACACCGGCGTCTCGCTGGCCTTCG
>CAZNHI010000043.1:0-10996 GCA_964572535.1 uncultured Dehalococcoidia bacterium | reverse complement strand
CCAGATCCAGCAGGTGCTGTTCAACGTGATCAAGAACGCGGAACAGGCGATGATCGACGCCAACCGCGGCGGTCGCTTGACGGTAGTGACGCGCGGTGGTCCCACGGGGGCGCGCGTATCGATTGCCGACGACGGGCCGGGCATACCCCTCGAGATACAGCGCCGCATTTTCGACCCGTTCTTCACCACCAAGGACGCTGGCGAGGGCACCGGCCTGGGGCTAACGATCTGCTACGGGATCATCGAGGAGCACGGCGGGCGCATCTGGACGGAGAATCGTCCGGAGGGTGGCGTGATCTTCCATATCGAGCTGCCTGTGACCGCGCCAGAGGAGCAGGAGGCGCCTGCGGACGCCGGCGACGCGGGCCAGACGTCTACGGCGGCGGTGAGCGCGCGACGCGTGTTGGTGGTGGACGACGAGGTGAGCATCCGGCAGTTGCTGTACGAGATACTGAGCCTGGACCAACATTCCGTAGCTCTGGCGAGCAGCGGCGTGGAGGCGGCAGACCTGGTGGAGCGCGAGGGCTTCGACGTGATCATCACGGACATGAAGATGCCGGGGATGGACGGGGCCTCCTTCTACCGGCAGGTGCGGCAACGCGACCCGGCGCAGGCTCGGCGGATCATCTTCATTACAGGCGATACGGTGAGCCCGGACACGCGGGCGTTCCTGCAGAGGGTCTCGAACCCGGTGCTTTCGAAGCCGTTCAAGATCGGGCCGTTGAAGGACGCGATCGAGTCCGTGCTCAACCAGTAGGCTTCAATAGACCGGACTAAGGTTTCTCTACGACATCGGCGGCGGCTTCGGCCGCGTCGCGGTCAGTGGCGACGAGGATGGTGACGCGCGAGCTGGTGATATAGGCGCGCCAGCTCGTCGAGCCGAAATCGGTAGCGTAGCTATAAGCAGCGTCGAACGGGGGGATGCCGGAGCCGCGCCTGGCCAGAGACGCGACCAGGGCGTCCATGAACTCACGGGCGTCCTCCGGCGTGTCCCAGATGCTCTCGGCGTAAAAGAGGCGGGAGTCGCCGTTGCCGTAGAGCGCGAAGGCGTCGCCGCCCCAGCCGTCGGCGGCGGCCTGCACGCGGGGACGGTCGCCGAGCAGGCCGAGAAGCAGCAAGTTCTGCATGCCGAACTCCCCGAGGTTGGCGCGACCCAACTCCTGCCAGCCGGGGCCGACGCTAAGGCCCCGGAGGTTGACCATCTTGGCGGCCTCGCCGGCCAGATATCTCTCAGGGTGGAGTATCTGCTCGGTGGTGGTGGGTAGATCCTCGAAGACGCCGGTGATGCCGCGCAGGACTTTGGCGCTCACTGCTTGCACGAAGCAGAGGCCGTCTTCGTACCAGGTGTCCAACTCGCGCTCGATGGCGAAGGCGGTGCCGGGCCGTTGCGGCGCTGGAATCGCAAAGCAGACGGGCTGCCGGTAGGTCGAGCGGCTCGAGAAGCCCAGGACGACGTTCTCGGTATTCACGGCGTCGCCTTCGAGGATGTCGAGCAGCGCCATGGTGCCGTCCCAGTCGTTCGCGCGTTGACGGCTGATCGCGTCTATGTCCCGGTATTGGTACTGCAACGCGTGGGTGAGCTCGTGCACGATGGTGCTGCGCGCGAGGCCGCCGTAGAGCCCGCCATTCAGCCCTTCGACCAGATAGAAGGCGTTGAACTCATGGTCGTAGAAGCCGGTGATCAGCGGGATCAGGTTATCCAGCTGCAGGTCATCCAACTCGCGGCCGCCGGTATTTTCCGGTGGCGGGATGAGGCCCAATAGCACGTAAGTCTCCTGCTTGAGGTCGATGGCTGGTACAGATGGCGGCGGCGGCGTACCGGTTGGGCCGGGTGTGGGTTGTTCATAGAATGAGCGCACCTGGGGGCGCGTGAGCAGGAACATATCGACCTGCCGCATGGCGGGAGAACTGCGCGCGGCGGCGACGCGGTCTAGCAGGTCACGGGCCTGCTGCTGCAGGTCATCGGGGAAGGGCGCGGCGTCAGGGCGGGGGCGTGGGGTCGCGGTAGGACCAAGCGTGGCGGTGGGTGGGGGCGTCGCCGTGCGCGTGGCAGTCGGTGGCGGCGGGGTGACGCTGGGGAGAGGGTCGTCGTCTGTGCAGGCCGCCAGTGGAAGCGCGAGGAGCAGAAGGAGCGGGGCGATCCTGAGCCAGACGCGGCGCCCCCTCATGCTCCCCTTCAGGTCGAGATGACTTGTCGTCGTGATGGAAGGGGGCCGTCTGATCACGAGAGGGGTGGGACTGGCTGGATGCCGGCGTTGCCGCAGCGGGTGCCTTCGGCCGGGACGGTGAGGTTCAGCAGGTAGGCGTTGACAGCCCGTTCTATGCAAATACCGCCCTGAAGGTAGGCGGTGTGGCCCTCGGCGTCGTTTGTGAGCAGGACCCCGGATTCGAGCTGATTGCTGAGGGCCGACGCCCACTTGAGCGGCGTCGCGGGATCACCGGTGTTGCCGATGACGAGGATGGGCGGGGCGCCGGCGGCGCGGGGCGTCTTGAGGGGCGATGGCTTGCCGTTCCAGAGCGCGCAGGCGAGGTTGAGGGTGCCCCCCCAGGAGCCGAGGATCGGTGCCTGCTTTGCGAACTCGACGGAGAGGCGGCGGTGGTGGTCGGGGTCGCGGTTGACCTCCTGGTCGATGCAGTTGACCGCGACGTTTGCTTCAAAGAAGTTGTCGTAGCTGCCGTCCTGATTGCGGCCCCAGAGGTCGTCGACGAGGCGGATCATGAGACTGCCATCGCCGTCGAGGGCGTCTGAGATGGCGTTGGCGAGGCTGGGCCACTGGAAGCGGGCGTAGAGGGAGCTGATCAGACCCCAGAGCACCTCGCCTTCGCGCAAGGGGCGGTCCTGGCCTTGCGCGGGAATGGGCGAGGCCTCGGCGCGGTCGATCAGGGTGCGGATTGCCACTTCGGGGTCGACGTCGAAGCAGGCGGTGTCGCGGCAGTACTGCATGAAGCGCCCGAGTGCGGCCTCGAAGGCGAGCATCTGCTCCAGGTTGCGTTGGTCGGGGTCGAGCGAATTATCCAGAGCTCCATCGAGGATCATGGCGCGGACATTTTGGGGGAAAAGGTCTGCGTAGACCTGGCCGATCGAGGTGCCGTAAGAGTAGCCGAGGTAGTTTAGCTTGTCCTCGCCCAGGCCCTGCCGAATGCGGTCCAGGTCACGCGCAACGTTTTCTGTGCCGTAGAAGTCGATCGCATCGCCCGCTGCCTGTTCGCAGAGCGCGGTGAACTCCTGCGTCTCATCCAGGACGGCCTGCCATTCCTGGTCCGTCACAGGGTCGGCGTCCAGCGCCAGTATGTCCTGCAGGTTCGCGTTGCAGACGATGGGCGAGCTCTGGCCGACGCCGCGCGGATCGAAGGAGACGAGGTCGAAGCGCTCCTTGATCTGCAAGGGAACGGCGAAGGCCCAGGCGCGCAGGAACTCGACGCCGGAACCGCCGGGCCCGCCGGGATTGACCAGCAGGGAGCCGATCTTGTTGGCCTGGTTGCGGGCGGGCAGGCGGATTAGCGCCAGGGTGAAGTCGCCGTGGGCCGGGTTGGCGTAGTCGATGGGGACTGGGAGTTCGGCGCACTGGTAGGCGTCGCAGGGAGCCCAGGCGATGGCTAGGGGTGGCGGCAGGGTGGGGGCAGGCGTGGCGGTGGGCGTGGCGGTGGGCGTTGGCGTCACGGTGGCTGGGACGTCGGTGGCCCTTGGGGTCGGCGTAGGAGAGGGCTTATCGCCGCTGCAGGCGAAGGTAATGAGGGTTGTCAGGAGAGCGAGGAAGAGGACGTAGTTACTCCGTGGCTTGACGGAGGTTGCTCTGGCTGAGAGGGAGTGATGGGCCAAGGCGGGCTCAGACGCCGGTAGCCGCGGCCGGCGGCTCAAGGGGGAGGCCGCGGCCGGAAGACCAGGCTGCGAGGATGGCGCCGTCGTTGGGAAAGGCGAGCTCCGGCAGGCTGTCCCGCGGGAAGACTGCGACCTCGATGCACTCCTCGCCGGCCTCGAGCTTGCCGCCGATGGCGTGGCCGGCGTAAGCAACAAAGATCACGCGCTCGCCGGCACGGGAGTAGACGCCGAGCAGGCGGTCGAGCTGTACCAGCACGCCGGTCTCCTCCTCGACCTCGCGTACGGCGGCGTCCTCGGGCACTTCGCCTGCGTCGACGAAGCCGGAGGGGAAGGACCAGCAGCCCATTTTAGGGTCATGGTTGCGCCTGCCCAGGACGATGCCGCCGTCCTTTTCGACGACCACGCCGACGGCGACCTTGGGGTCTTCGAAGTGGGTGTAGCCGCAGTTGGAGCAGACGCCGCGGGTCTTGCCAAAGGCGATGCGCTCCTCTAAAGCGTGGCCGCACTCGCGGCAGTAGGTGGCCATGGGATCAAGATTGCACTGTGGGATGCGTGGTTGTCTAACGGGAAGGAAGGAGTCCAGCACACCTTGCCCGATTGTGAGGGGAGGGATTGTGAGAAGGGCGTGGGGCGAAGCCTAGGGCAAGAGCCCGCAGGCGCCCCTTTAGCGGGGAATGGGGCAGAGCCCCATCTTCAATACAGAGAAGGGCGTGGGGCGAAGCCTAGGGCAAAAGCCCGCAGGCGCCCCTTTAGCGGGGCATGGGGGCAGAGCCCCATCTTCAATACAAGTGGGGTTAGAGGGACATGAGGACGCGGCGGAAGGACTCAACGTAGCGGCCTTCGGGAGTCTTCCAGCGCTCCAGGATGTTGGCCACAAAATCGGCGCCGAACTGGCTGGTATGGGCGATGAGGGCTTCGACCTTTCTGTCGATTACGTCGGTGATGTCGACCTCGAAGTTGGCCTTTGGCGAGCCCCAGATGTAGATCTGCGCGACCTTGTGCGTCTGGAGGCCGGCGGCGATCTGCTCCGGGAAGTTGAGCCGATCGCGCGCCGCCGGGTAGATGGCGTCGATGGCGGCGAGGCCGGTGGCGCGGTGGTCCGCGTGGTTGACGAAAGCGTCGTTGACGATGACGGTCTCCGGGTCGTGGGTGAAGACGGCGTGCGGACGCACCTCGCGGATGACGCGCACGACGTCGCCGAGCAGGGCGCGGTTGGGCGTCAGCTCGCCGTCGACGTGGTCGAGGAAGAAGACGTTTTTGACGCCAAGGATGGCGGCAGCATCGCTCTGCTCCTGGCGGCGCATTTCGATAAGCTGCGTTTGGCTAATCGATTCGTCGTCACTGCCCTTGGAGCCGTCGGTGCAGACCAGGTAATAGAACTCCCAGCCCTGCCGCGTCCAGAGATAAGCCGTGCCGGCGGTGCCGAAATCGGCGTCGTCTGGGTGAGCGGCAACGACGAGGGCGCGGCGTGTCTGGCTGTCCGCGGAGTCTGGCAAGGGCGTGGCGAGGCCTTCGAGGTTGGCGGTCATGGTGTCATGTTAGGCAGAGGCGCAGGCACGGACAACGCAATGGGTGGAGCGGAGGGCCACTAATCTTCCCCGGATCGCTGCCGATCTTATCCAGGAGGAGCGCTATGGAAGAAGAGAGCTTTGGTATCCGTGAGGCGTTCAGGCGCGAGCCGGAGCAGACCTCGTTCCTGATTAAGTTCGGCCTGGGTGGCGCCTTCGTAATTGCGGTTTACAGCGCGATCGCGGGGATGTTTCTCAACGCGCTGATGGCGCAACCGCTTACCCTGATCTTGTCGCTGGTCTACGGTGGTGTGCTGGTGCTATCCACGGCGCGCCTGGTTTCGGGCGCGGTGGGACGCAGATTCGTGGAGTCGTCGCTTTCCAGCCGGACGCCACACCGCATGGCCGAAAGGGCACTCAGCGAGGGGGAACATCACTCCGCCGCGCCTGTTATGACGCCGGTGCGGGAGCAGAGCTCCTTCAACCACGCCTTCTTCATGATGCGCCTGCAGGAAGAGGTGGCGAACGCCCGTCGCGATGGCCACGAGATGAGCGTTGTGGCCATTGAGGCGACAGCACCCGGCATGCCGATGAACGCTGAGACGGCCGAGCGTATAGCCAACGAATTCGCGAAGCTGGCTTCCGGCCAAAACAAAACGATCAGCAACACGCTGAGCGTGAGCGAGTCCGAGTACGTATTGAGCCTACCGAACACGGATTCTATGGAGGCGAAGGCGTTCGTGAGCAAGGTTGTCCAGTCGCTGGGCAACTATTGGTGCCACTTCGGCGCTGCAGTGTACCCGGCTGACGGTACCAGCGCGGAGTCGCTGGTGCGGTACGCGCGCCAGGCGGTGGAGGAATCCCGAGAGGGGAAGAGCAACTCGAAATCACACGCGGTCGCGTAAGCGCCGGCCGGAATTAGCCCTGCTAGCCTCCTCAGGTTTCCTGAGGGGGCTTTTTCTTTGAAGACGGGGGGACCCCCACCCTCATGCCCTCTCTAAAGGGGCGCAACGGGCCTGGCGGCTACTCGGTGAGGCGGTCCTGGAGGGCGCTGAGGACGTCGTCCAGCGTGGGGTTGGGGTCGCGGGAGGTGAGGTCTGCCAGAGGGGTCTCGCCGACCAGCGTGTACATGTCTGCGGCACCCAGAAGCATGCGCGGCGTCATGCCGACGCCTTCGAAGGTGGCGGCGATCTCTTCCATCTCACCGACCCAGCGCCGGGCGCGGTTGGGCATCATAGTGATGGTGCGTTGCTGGGAAACGAAGGTCGCGTTTTCGCCGAGCTCCGCACGCAGCGCGTCTTCGAGGCCGAGCAGGCGCGCTGCGGTCAGTAGCTCGGTCCAGAGCGCGGTTGTGCCTTTTGTAGACGCTGCGTAGACCATCTTGAGTCCGGACGCCTGGCCCACCTCCTGGCCGACGACGCGGATGTCGAGGGCGTGGTCACGCAGGGCTTCGAAGATGGCGGTGTCGGGCCCGGAGCAGGGGATGTGGGGGCTGTAGCCCTTGCGAGGAGGCCCGCCGATGATGCCCGCGTCCACGAAGCCTCCGCCGGCTTCGCGGATCAGAGCCTCGATCTTCCTCACCGTTTGGGGGGCGATTGCGTTCGCGTCGCAATAGACGGGGTGGCTGCCCGTGCGCGTCATGGCGGCAGCGACAGCTTCGGCGAGCGCGGTGGCCTCTGACGGGACGAGGACGGAGATGAAGAGGTCGACCTGGCTGACCAGCGAATCGAGGTCGGGCGCGTCGATGAAGCCGGCCTCTCCGGCGCGCTGGCGGGTGAGCTGGCTGCGGCCGGCGAGGCAGGTGTAGACCTCAAGCCCGTTGTGGTGCAGGACGTCGCCGAAGCCAGAGCCCATGTCGCCGGCGCTCATGATTCCGACGCGGCGCAATGTAGGTTGGGGCATCAGGATCCTCCGAAAAGGCTGCTTTCGCCTGTTTGAACAAAGAAACTTCCGTCTCTCAGGACGGAGCGACGAGATTGCCTCGCCTGCCGCCGCGGCGGGAGGGCTCGAAATGGCGCTGCGACAATCATACGACCCACGGGCGGAAGGCGATGCCGGTATAATTGAACTCAGAAGGGTTGGATCGCAAAGGGGCGGTCCACAGGGGTAGACAAGGAAGATGAACGGACTGAAAACGGCGATTCTGCTGGGAGCCCTGACGGGCCTTCTGGTGGGACTGGGCTACGCACTCGGCGGGTCTGGCCTGGCGATCATCGCACTGATCTTCGCGGGCGTGATGAACTTGGCGACGTACTGGTTCTCCGACAAGCTGGCGCTACGCATGGCTGGTGCGCACGAAGTTTCGCAGCAGGAGGAGCCGCACCTGCACGCGATGGTCGAAGAGGTGGCGATACTGGCCGGCGTGCCGAAGCCCAAGGTGTTTGTCATCGAAAACGAGTCGCCGAACGCCTTTGCGACGGGACGCAACCCTCAACACGCCGTAGTGGCGGTGACCACGGGCATCCAGCGCATCCTCACGGATCGTGAGTTGCGGGCGGTGATCGGCCACGAGATCGGTCACGTGAAGAATCGGGACATCCTGATCAGCTCGATCGCCGCGACAATCGCGGGCGCGATCAGCTACATCCAGACGATGCTGATCTGGGGCTCGCTGTTCAGCGGCGGGCGTGACCGCAACAACGGTCTCATGGCGCTGGGCGCGGCGATTATCGCGGCGATCGCGGCGGCCATCCTGCAGATGGCGATCTCGCGGACGCGCGAGTACGCGGCGGACCGCAGCGGCGCCGAGTACACGCACGACCCGGAGTCGCTGGCCAGCGCGCTGGGCAAGCTGCACAACGGCGTGCAGATGCGGCCGATGGAGCACAAGGCGGGCGCGGAGGCGACGTCGTCGCTATACATCGTGCACCCGTTCCGCGCCGGCGGCGGGCTCTCTCGGTTGTTCTCGACGCATCCGCCGATCGAGGAGCGGATCCGGCGTCTGCGCCAGATGGCGGGCTACGTAGAGTAGACGCCACTAAAGCAGACGCAAAAGGGGCGCGGGCAACTGCGCCCCTTAGCTTGCGCCTGCGGTCGTTTCGAGTTCGGGCGTAAACTGGCGGCATGACGAGCCATAGCGACTGCCTTTTCTGTCAGATGTCATCAGGCCGATTCCCGACCGACATGCTCCACCAGGACTCGATGCTCTTCGCGGTGGGCGACATCAACCCGCGGGCGCCGGTTCATCTGCTCATCGTCCCGCGCCAGCACTACGACACCGTGCGCGATTTCACGATGGAGCAGGCGCCGCTGCTCTCGCACATGGTGACCGTGGCCAACCAGTTGGCAGAACAGCTGGAGATCAGCGCGCGAGGCTACAGGCTGGCGTTCAACGTCGGCGAGGAGGGCGGGCAGACGATCTACCACGTGCACATGCACCTGCTGGGCGGCCATCAACTGGGGCCGGAAGCGTAGGTTTAGCGGGCAAGCGGGCAAGCGGGCAAGCGGGCAAGCGGGCAGGCTACTGCCCACAGACCATGGGGTCTCTTTTCACTTACGATTCGACTCATGACTTCCGAGCTGATGGACAGGCTGCGCGGAGCGGTCGCGGAGCTGCCGCAGGGACTGCGCGATCACATCCGGCGCGTGGAGGAAGAGGCGGTGCGCTTTGCGGCGCTGCACGGGGTGGATGAGGAGCGCGCGCGCTTGTCGGCACTGGGGCACGACCTCGTGAGGCACAAGAAGGGTCAGGAGTTGCTTGACCTGGCCGCCGCGTACTCGCTGACGCCGGACGCGGTCGAGCGCGCGTCGCCTATCCTGGTGCACGGCCCGATCGCCGCCGCGATGCTGGCGCGCGACTACGGCGTCGAGGACGCGGAGCTGCTCGCGGGCGTCGATTGCCATACCACGGCACGGGCGGGCATGTCGAAGCTGGAGCAGGTGCTGTTCGTGGCGGACAAGGTGGAGCCGCACAAGCTGGCGCGCGAGGCGGCGCTGGCAGAGGTGAAGCAACTGGCGCAGGACGACCTCGATGCGGCGGTGCTGTGTTACCTGGACTACAACCTGGAGCAGGCGATCCGGCGTCACTGGCAGGTGCACGTGCGCAGCCTGGAGGCCCGCAACGAGCTGATTAGTCTGAGGGCATAGGGCATGACCGCCGGGTATCCAAGACCGTCCGTTGATGCAGAACGGGGCGCTGTAGGGGCGGTTCGCGAACCGCCCCTAGGCAGTCTCCAACGCATTGGGCCCGTCCAGCGGTGACCAATCCAGGGCGCGGACAGCCCACGGTAGTGCGGAACGCAGCTGGCTAACCATGACTTGCCGCAGGCCCGACGAGTCAACGGACGGTCTCCGGCCCGCTTCCCGACGAATGCGTTTACCCTCGTGAGTTGCTGGCCTTCGGAGCGAGGTCTAGAATCGTGGCTAACCGCGAAGAAACGCCTGCTGAAAGGTGCGCTTTCGTATGAAGGATTACCCTACAGAAAAGATCCGTAACCTCGTTCTCTTGGGACATGGCGGCACCGGCAAGACGTCTTTTGCCGAGGCCGCCCTTTTTGTTGGCGGCGCCATCAACCGCCTCGGCAAGGTCGAGGACGGGACCACGGCTTCGGACTTCGACCCGGATGAAGTCAAGCGTAAGGTCAGCATCAACGCGTCGCTGCTGCCGGTCGAGTGGCAGGGTTACAAGCTGAACATCATCGACTCGCCTGGCTACGCCGACTTCGTCGGCGATGCCTACGGGGCGATCGCAGCCACCGACATGGCGGTGTTGGTGGTCTGCGCGGTGTCTGGCGTTCAGGTGGGTTCTGAACTCGCGTGGGACATTTCTCAAGGCAAGCCGCGCGCGGTGCTGATCAATCGCATGGACCGTGAGAACGCTGACTTCTCTGGAGCACTGCGGCAGGTGCAGTCGGCGATGAGCCGGCGCTGCGTGCCGCTTTTCCTGCCTATCGGCGCGCAGGACGCGTTCGCGGGCGTGGTCGACCTGGTTGAGATGAAAGCGTACTTGGGCGAAAAAGGCACCGAGGCAGAGGTGCCGGCCGATATGGCGGGTGAGATCGAAACGCTGCGCGTCCAGCTGATGGAGACGGTGGCCGAGGCCGATGAAGACCTGCTGAACTCCTTCCTGGAGAACGGCGAGCTTACTGCCGAAGAACTGCACAAGGGACTGGCGATCGGGATCAGGTCCGGCGACCTGGTGCCGGTGTTCGCAGCTTCCTCGGCCAAGACGATCGGCGTGTCGCATTTCCTGGACGCGGTGTGCGCTTACTTCCCTTCGCCGGCTGACCTGACCGTGAAGACTCAGGACGGCAAGGAGCTAAAGGCGGACCCGAATGGCCCGCTGGCAGCGCAGGTGTTCAAGACAACGGGCGACCCCTACGTGGGCAGATTGACGTTCCTGCGGGTGTTCTCCGGGACGCTCAAGGCGGACTCTCACGCCTGGAACGCGAACCGAAACGCGGATGAGCGCGTGGGGCAGTTGTTTGTGGTGCGCGGCAAGACGCACGAGCCGGCGGCCCAGCTGGTCGCGGGCGACATCGGCGCAGTTGCGAAGCTGGGCGAGACGCTGACTTCAGACACGCTGACCAGCAAGGAGACGCCGGTCAAGCTGCCGCCAATCAAGATCCCAGACCCTGTGTTCAGCGTCGCGGTGTTCCCGAAGTCGAAGGCGGACACGGAGAAGATGAGCTCCGCGTTAGCCAGAATTGTCGAAGAGGACCCGATCCTG
>CAZNHI010000042.1:0-11024 GCA_964572535.1 uncultured Dehalococcoidia bacterium | reverse complement strand
GCGCGGCGGGGCGATTTGAGAATGCGCGCATTGGTTGAGCGCTGAGGAGGCTGAAATGGCGGATTACGCGCGCCCGGACCTGCTGGCTGATGGGGACTGGCTGCAGGCGCACCTTGAAGACCCCAACCTGCGCATCGTGGACTGCGACCCGCCGGACGCCTACCGCCGAGTGCATATCCCGGGCGCTGTTAGTCCGAAAGACAACTTCCTCAAGAACCCGGAAGACAGACGCTTCATCATGTTGCCGGAGCAGTTCGCGGCAGAGATGGCGCAGCTGGGCATCGGCGACGACACGGACGTTGTGGCGTACGACGCGGGTTCGACGACGGCGGGCAGATTGTGGTGGTGCCTCAACTACTACGGCCACACCCGTGTGCGCGTGCTCAATGGCGGCTGGAACCTCTGGCTGAAGCAGGGCCGTCCGGTGACGATGGCAGAGCCGAAGCTGTCGGCGCCGGGGCCGTTCACGCCGCAGATCAACGAATCGCTGTACGCGACCGCAGAGCAGATCATGGCGGACCTGGAGAAGCCGGGCGTGGTAGTGCTGGACGTGCGCTCCGACGGCGAGTGGGACGGCACGAACGCGCGCGGCAACAAGCGCCCTGGGCATATACCGGGCGCGGTGCATCTCGAGTGGACGCACAACCTGACGCCGGACGATGAGAAGCAGTTCAAGGACGCCGCAGAGTTGCTTTCGATGTTCGAGGCGTGTGGCATAACACCGGACAAGGAAGTAATCACTGTTTGACAGGGTGGCATTCGAGCAGCGCAGTCTGCGCTGACCCTCAAACTGCTGGGCTTCGAGAACGTGCGCGTTTACGACGGCTCGTTCGGCGACTGGGGCAACCGGGACGACACGCCGATCGTGTAAGGCAAGACTCGGGAGATGAGACGTGAGTGAGTCCGGTGCAGGCGGGATGCTGGTAGATACGGCGTGGCTACAGGCGCGGCTGAGCGACCCGAACCTGCGCATCGTGGACTGCGATGGGGCGGTGGCCTACGGGCGGGCGCACATCCTGGGATCCATGTTCTCGGAGAGTCACCCGTACAAGAGCGTTGAGAACCACCGCATCGTCACAGGGCCGGAGGCGTTTGCGGCGGCCATATCGGCGCTGGGCGTCGGCCCGGAGACGGAGGTCGTGGCGTACGACAGCAACGGCGCGGTGTCCGCGGGGCGGTTGTGGTGGTGCCTGGCGTACTACGGCCACAAGCGGGTGCAGGTCCTGGACGGCGGTTGGCCGCGCTGGCTGGCGGAGGGCCGGACGATCACGATGGCGGAATCGAAGCCGGCGCCGGCTGTGTTCACGCCGCGGGTCGACGAGTCCCTGCTGGCGACCGCTGACTACGTGATGGCGTCGATTGCGAACCCGGACGTGGTGATCCTGGATGTACGCTCGGACGGCGAGTGGCTGGGGGCCGAATCGAGAGGCAACCCGCGGACGGGTCGCATACCGGGGTCGGTCGGTCCACATGGAGTACAAGCACTGCATGCTGCCGGGCGCGCCGGAAACGTTCAAGGACGCCACTGATTTGCGACGGTTCTTCGAAGCGGCAGGTGTGACGCCGGACAAGGAGATCGTGACGTTGTGCCAGGGCGGGGGACGGGCGGCTCAGGCGGCGCTGACGCTGCGGCTGCTGGGATACAAACGAGTGCGCAACTACGACGGGTCGTTTGGGGAGTGGTCGAGGCTCGATGGGGCGCCGCTGGAGGCCTGAAGGGGCCAGGGCAGTATGAGGCTGGCCGCCGGGATTTCTCCTGGTTTGATCATCGCGCGGCAGATTTTACAAAGATGCCTTGCCTCTAATTGTGAATTGTTACACACTGCGTTTGCGAGTCTGAAATCTCCCTAAGATTTACTGAGAAATGGGAGATTTAGGCAGATTCCTGTGAGGGGAGCAGCTGTCGATGAAGAGTGTTGGTGTGCTCACGGTGGGCCTGATGCTCGCTGCGGTTGTGGCGCTTGCGTGCGGTGAGGGCAGCGGCGATGAGGGGACCTCGCGGCCGACGACACCGCCGGCGACGCCGACCACAGCCGCGGTTGACCTGACCAAGGACGACCTGGGCCGCCTGGTGACGGTGCCGGCAAGCGTGACTCGCGTCGTGGCGATGAGCCCGTCGATTGTCGAGCTGATGTACGCGGTGGGCTCGACGCCGGTGGGGAGGCCGTCTTCGGCGAACTTCCCGGAGGCTGCGAAGTCGGTGGCGGCTTTCGGGACGAGCTATCAGCCGAACTTCGAAGAGATCGTCAAGATGAAGCCGGATCTGATCATCGCCGACGCGATCATCCAGGCTGGTCTGATCAGCGACCTGGCAAAGCTGGGCGCGCCGGTATTTGCGGTCAAAGTGTCGTCCTTCGATGAGGTGACGCACGGCCTGAGGGTGGTCGGTGCGCTTACTGGCAGGGCTGAGGCCGGTGAGACGCAGGCAAAGGATCTGGAGACGAAGCTGTCCGGCGTCAAGGCGAAACTGCCGCCTACCGGACCCAGCGTGCTGATCGTAGTAGCGGCAGGCCCGGGCCAGTTCATCGCCGCCAAGGACTCGTCTTACCTGGGTAGCCTGGTGAAAGCGCTGGGCGGGCGAAACATCGTCACGTCAGAGCCGGAGAACTTCCGCTTCCCGGGGTTCGCGGACTACAGCCTGGAGCGTATTGTTCAGGCGGACCCGGATGTGGTTATCGGCATCAGCGTCGGCGGACCGCCGGGGACGCCCAAGACGACGGAGCTGCTGGGGCAGACGCCGGGCTGGTCCAGCCTGAAGGCGGTCAAGGCAGGCAACGTCAAGGAGGTGGATCAGGTCATCTACCTGGAGGCCGCAGGGCCGCGGGTGGGCCAGATCTTGGATGAACTCCCACGCATCCTCTACCCGACCGTATTCGCTACTCGCTAACCGGCGTTTCTTAGTAGCTCTACTGGCGATGGTCGCGCTCGGCGCGGCCATCGTAACTGGCATCTCTGTGGGCTCGGTTTATATCAGCCCAGGCACAGTCTGGGAAGCGCTCTGGAACGACGCAGACCCGACGTCAAACCTGATCGTGCGCCAGCTTCGCGTGCCGCGCGTGCTGGTGGGGGCCATGGTCGGCGCATCGCTGGCGATGTCCGGCGCCATCCTGCAAGGCATCACCCGCAACCCCCTGGCCGATCCGCACATCGTCGGCATCTCGGCGGGGGCGGCGCTGGTAGCGGTGATCTTCATCGCCTTGCTGCCCACCGTCTCGAACGAGCAAGTGGAGTTAAGCGTGGCCGGCACGCATCTGTTCACGCTCAACATCGTGCAGCCGCTGTCGCTCCTCGGTGGGTTGGCAGGCGGCGCGCTCGCTTATTTGATGGCGTGGCGCGGCGGCGTCTCCCCGGCGCGGCTGGCGCTGGCGGGCATCGCGGTCACCTCCATGCTGAGTGCGATCACGTCCGGGATCCTGGTCACTTCGGCGTTCTCGGCGCAGATCGGCCTGCGCTGGCTGATTGGCGGGTTGTCGCAGCGCAACTGGAACGACGTGCAGCTGCTGGCGCCGTACTTCATCGTCGGGACGATCGCGATTCTGTTGATGTCGCGGCAGGTGAACGTGATCGCGCTGGGCGACGAGCTGGCGACGAGTCTGGGGCAGCGTGTCGAGCGCACACGCTTTCTCCTGGCGGCGACGGCGGCGCTGCTGGCCAGCGCGGCGGTGAGCATCGCGGGCCTGATCGGCTTCCTGGGGCTGATCGTCCCGCACTTCGTCAGGCTGCTGCTGGGCAACGACTATCGCATCGTTATCCCGGCGTCGGCGGTGTTCGGGGCGATCTTGCTGGTGCTCGCTGATACGGTGGCGCGCACGGTGTTCGACCCGCAGGAGCTGCCGGTGGGGGTGCTGACGGCGGTGCTGGGCGGGCCGGTGTTCATCTTGTTGGTGAGGAGCAGGGCGTGACGGACGAGCAGACGGACCGACGCACAGACGGCCAGCTGAGCAAGCGGAACCAGCCGTTTTATCGGGTGCCCAAGCTGTTCGCGGAAAAGCTGAGTGCGGGCTACCCGGCGTCCGAGGCGATGGTGCTGCGCCGTCTGACGCTGGAGGTGCGCGACGGCGAGATCGTGGCGCTGGTGGGGCCGAACGGATCCGGCAAGTCGACGTTGCTGCGGGCGCTGGCGCGGGTGCTCTCGCCGAAGGCAGGGGCCGTGTACCTCGAAGGCAAATCGATGCGAGAGTGGCCCACGCGGGAGGTGGCGCGCAGGCTGGCGCTGCTGCCCCAGGGCCCGACCCTGGCTGCTGACCTGACGGTGGAGGAGCTGGTACGGCTAGGCCGCAGCCCGCACCAGGGGTTGCTGGGCCTCCCGACGCGTAAGGACGACGAGGCGGTGAGCCGGGCGATCGCTGAGACGGGAATTGAGACGATGGCGCGGCGTCGCGTCTCGGAGCTGTCGGGCGGGGAGCGGCAGCGAGTGTGGGTGGCGATGGCGCTCGCTCAAGAGCCGCAGGTGCTGCTGCTGGACGAGCCGACGACCTTCCTGGACCTCAACCATCAGCTGGAGGTGCTGGACCTGATCCGCTATCTGAACCGCGAGCGCGGTCTCACCGTGGTCATGGTGCTGCACGACCTCAACCAGGCGGCGCGCTACTGCGGTCGCGTCGTGGTGCTGCGCGAGGGCGAGGTTTACGCGGATGGCTCCCCGGCCGAGGTGCTGACGCCGAAAACGCTGCGCGAGGTGTTCGGCGTGGAGGGCCGGGTGCTGGAGGGACCGGAGGGCGCGGGGCTAATCATCGTGCCGGTGAGCCGCGCGTAGCGCAGAGAATCAATTGCTTCCACGGCAATCGGCCAAACGGCCAGACGGGCTGGCTAGCCCTGACTCCTTAGACGCCGAAGCCGAAACCACCTCCGCCGCTCTGCTTACCCTCGATGGCGCTGAGCAGGACCGCCCCGGCGATGCCTATGCGCTTGTCGAAGCCTGAGGAAGTCTCCGGGAAGCTGATGTTGAGCTTGTAGACGAAGGGGTTGAAGTTCTGCTTGTAGGTGCAGACCGGGACGCCGTTGACCTCGCAGTGATAAGTCTGGGGGATCAGGCTGATGAAGCGCCGCAGCAGCGCCATCATGGCGCTGTCTTCCTTGATAAAGCCGATCTCCGCATCGCTGGCGTCCATGACGATCCACTGGTCGCGCAGCAGCGACGACCAACCCTTGCGCTTGAAGGCGCCGAGCTTCTGGCCGCTGAGCGGGTCTTCGACGTCGTAGGCGGCGCTCCAATCGATAATGTTGCGCGCCTTGATCACCAGCAGCTCTTCGGTCTTGGCTTTGTCGGCATAGAGGCGGATGTCTTCCTTGAGCTTGAAGGCCTTCTGGCTGGCGAAGAGGACCAGGGAGCCATCCGGGCCGTAGACATCGAAGCTGCCGCCGAAGATCTTCAAGACCTTGCGGCGCACCTGGTAGCTGGTCTGGCGGAATCGCTCTGTGGTCATCATGCTCATAGGGGTTTGGGCCTCCTCGGTGCGCTTGAAGTACCTAATTGTCCGCCTGAAGAGGCAGCGCTGCAATCCCGATGGTGCTATCTCCAGGGAAACATAGGGGTTTCTCCCGATGTTGGGTCTGGTGCGCCCGCACGTAATCTGCGGCAGTCATGAAAGCAACGACGGAAACCCCAACCACAACTAACTGCGCGCACCACTGGGTGCTGGGCCAGCCACAGGCGGGCGCCATCCAGGCAACGTGTCGCAAATGCGGTGGTGAGCGGGTGTACCCCGCCGTGCTCGATGACCTCGATCCGAGGCCGGATGCCGAAGCGAGACAGCGTACAGGCGTGGCGACGGCCGTCGGCGGGGCACGGCCGTCGTCCGTCGCCGCTCCCGTAAACCAGCGCCGCAAGCTTGCCGGTCTACGAGGATCGTGATAAAAGGTTAAGCAGCCCGCTCTTGCTGTTTCGGTAGAGAACCGAAAACAGCAGAACTTGGCAAGGAGGCACCCGTGAACCGCACCCCCGCCAACTCCCTGACAGGCCGCGACGGACAGACCAGGACCAACGCCAATCCGGCGATCCGGGTACTGGTCGTCGACGACCACGCTGTGCTGCGCCAGGCGCTGCGCTACATGCTGGAGGCCCAGCCAGGCCTCGAGGTAATCGGCGAGGCCTCGAACGGCCGCGAAGCCGTCGAGCTGGCGGAGAAGCTGCTGCCGGACGTGGTGCTGATGGACACGGTGATGCCCGGACTCAACGGTATCGAGGCGACGCGCCAGATCCGGCGCCGCCTGCCCAAAACGAAAGTCCTGATGCTCACCGGCTACATGGAAGACGAGCACGTCGCGGGAGCCCTGAAGGCGGGAGCCTCCGGTTACGTAATCAAGAAGAGTGAGCTGGACGAGCTGCTGCTGGGCATCCAGGCGGTGCACCGCGGTAACCCCTACTTCAGCTCCAGCATCGGAGACGGGGACCTCACAGACTACCTGTGGCAGCTGAAGAGCAACTCCGGCCGCGTCGGCTACGATCTGCTAACCGCGCGGGAGCGCGAAGTGCTCCAGCTCATCGCTGAGGGCTCTTCCAACCAGAAGATCGCCGAAGAGCTGTTCATTAGCGTCAAGACGGTGGAGGCGCACCGCGCCCACATCATGACGAAGCTGCACGCCAAGAATCGCACCGATTTGATCCGCTATGCGCTGCGCAAGGGACTGGTGGCGCTGGACGCGGTGCCGATAAGCGAAGAGAACTAGTTAACGACCGCGAGGGCGGATGACCTTCCGCCCTCTGCAGGAGGAAAGCTCCATGAGGTCACAAGAGATGCCCTCCCCGACAGAGTCGGGGCAGGGTCTCACGAAAGCTCTCTTCGTGCGCAGGCTGGAACGCCTGATCCGCCTGCGCCGCGAGTACAGCGAGGACCTGAACCCGCTGGGGCTGCGGCTGCTGGACCGGGCGATCCACTCCACCTACCAGGACTGCATCGATTACGGCGCGCTTGAGGAGGTCAAGGACCTGCTTGCGCAGCACCCGGTGCCGGGCTGGGATCGAGATATCTAGAGGCCGGAGGCAAGAAGCCAAGGGCCGGAAGCAGGCGTAGGCATGAAGCGCGTATTGGTGATAGACGACGAGCAGACGGTACGGTCGCTGGTGGCCCTGAGCATCGAGGGGCCGGACTGCAAAGTCGACACGTTCGCGGATGGACGCGACGCGCTCGAGTCGTTGACCGGCTACACACCAGACCTGATCTTGCTGGACGTAGGCCTGCCGGGCATGGCGGGCGACGAGGTGCTGCGGCGCTTGCGCGCCGACGCCAGGACGGCGACGGTGCCGGTGGTGATGCTGACGGGTCTGGAGCCGCCGGAGGGCGCTACGCCCGACGGGCTGGTGCTGAAACCGTTCACGCCGGCGTCCCTGCGGGCGTCCTTGACGGCGTGGCTGTCCTAGACGGCGCGGCCGTCGATTCCTAGAACCCTGAGACCATAAAACCCCGGATACCTCACTCCCCTTGCCCCTCTCCGTCCCAAGAAGAGGGAGCTTGGGTTCCCCAGCGCTACGCCGGACGGACCTCGGATAAGGTGTCGCGCAGATGTGGAAAGAGGCTTCGCAATCAGTATTTGCTACCCCTACTCCCGTTACCTTCACTGCCGATACTAACTTGGAGTGGGAGATAAAGATCCGACGCTGGGCACGAGGCCCGGAACGGTGTACGGAGTAAGTAATTGCTAATACTGACCCGAAAAATCGATCAGGCGATCATCATCCAGGGGAACATCACTATCATGGTGCTCGGCGTCGAGCGAGATCGGGTGAAGTTGGGCATCGCGGCTCCGGCTGACGTAGCAGTGCTGCGCGAGGAGCTGGTGGCAGCGGATGACCGGAACGTTAGCCCGCTGCGCCGGCTAAACCGCCCGAACCTTACTCCGACGCACGGCGCGCTGGCGCTCAAGCCCGAGCAGGACGAGTAACAGCCTCACACACTTCCAACGAAACATCGACGGCGGTCCTTTTGGACCGCCGTTTTGTGTTGCCTGTGTACTCCCGGGGATTAACGCCGGGGCATCGGTAAGCTGGGCCGTTGGGCGGGCTTATTAGCAATGAGGCCGAGGCTTTCCAGCCTCGGCTGCTTCTTGCACGGCCATGGAAGCGGCAATGCGCGGTAGCCCGCCGGCTTGACCGGTCGCTAGGAGCCTGGGGTGATGGCGTGGCTTTGGGGCTAGGCAGCGTCTGGGATGACGAGGCGGAGGCTGTGCGCGGGTGCGCCCGCGGGCTCTGAAACCGGGACGGCGATGCCGTAGCGGTCCAGGGAGCGCTCCATGGCGGCCATGACGTTCAGACTGCGGCGCCAGATCGTCGCTTCCTCTTCGGCCAGCCTCGGTTTTAGGGTGGCGTTGAGGAAGGCGATGCATTGCTGGCGCGCCAGCTCACCGCTGGAGGGTGACGGGCAGGCAAGCCAGCGTGCGCTGGACCGAGGTTCGAACCCGGGTTCGTCGTCAACCAGACGGACGGGGGTCGTCTGGTTGAGTTCGTCTATGTAGGCCTTGCGTGAGGTGGCGGCGAGGAGCGTCTCGCGCCGCTCCACCGCTTCACCCAGGCCGATCTGGAGGAAGGCGCGCAGCTCCGGGAAGGTGACCTCCAGGTTGAGCAGGTCGAAGGAGTTGCGCTGGATGCTGGCCGAGGCGCGCGCGGCGACCTCGATGGGACTGGCGGCGGCGATGCTGATAGCGAGGCCGACGGCTTCGAGGGTGCGCAGGCGGAAGAGGCCGGCGCTGGAGGCTTCGAGGCTGAGGGTCTCGCTGCGCAGGAAGCGGGGCCGCCAGGTAGCGTCGGCTTCTGTGAGGCCGGTGAGCAGGCGGTAGCCAGGGTGGTAGCGTCGCTCGCTCCAGACGAATAGCGCCTGTGCGCGGTCGCGGTTCTCCAGCAGCAGTAGGAGTCGCTCAGGGGTGAGGACCTGGGGGCTGGCCACCATGAGGTGGCGTCCGGCCTCGGCGGCCTGGCGGGCGATTGAGTAGGCGCCGTGGGCCTCGCCCAGGATGATCGGGCTGCGGTCTCCGGGTTCCAGCTCGAAGGTGCGCGTGACGCTGAGTCCGGCGCGCGTGAGCACGTCGTAGCAGCTGTTCGCCGCGGGGCCTCCGCCGATGATTGTGACGTCGTACACGTCAGGCGGCCTCCGCTAGCTCCTGGCCCAGGACGTTGCGCAGGCGCCGGATGGCACGGTGGCGCAGCTGAGAGGCGCGAGATTCGGAAATCGCCATGGAGCGGCCGATGCTCTTGAGGCTACGGGATTCGATGTAGTAGAGGCGGATGATCTCGCGCTCGCGCTCGGGCAGGTCTTCGATGGCGTCGAGCAACTGGCCGCGCAGGATCTGGCTCTGGGCGACGGAGTGCGGGTCGATACCCGGGTCATCGTCGGCCATCTCGGTCAGCTTTTCGGTTGCGCCGTTGACTGTCATCTCGGCGAGACTCTCCAGGGAGAGCACGCGGATGTTGGTGGCCTGGGCGACAACCAGCAACTCTTCGAGCGGCAGGCCCAGGCGCTCGGCGATTTCCGCCTTGGTAGGGGTGCGGCCGAGGTCTGCATAGAGAGAAGAGACAGCGCGTTCGATGTCAGAGGATGCTTTCTGGAGGGAGCGAGGCAGGGGATGGGCGGCGCGCAGGGCATCCAGGATGGAGCCTCTGATGCGTGGCAGCGCGTAGGTGGAGAACTTGGCGCCGCGGTCGGGGTCGTAGGTGCGGTAGGCCTCCAGGAGGCCCTGGATACCGCAGCTAACCATATCCTCGTACTGGAGGATGCTGGAGTGGCTGGAGCCGGCAACAATGCGGTTGACAGCGTGGCGTACCAGCGGCATGTACTCGGTGACGACGCGTGTAAGCTCGTCCTCTCTCGCGAAATCTGGTTCGGCGTCCAGCCGATCTGTGGCAGTCGTCGCCAAAAAGGTCCCTCCGGTCTGAAATTGCGGAGCCGTAGCTCCAACCCAGGCAGTATCTGGTTCAGCCAGATGCGCCTCCTATGGGGAGTTCCTCTAGGGCATGGCGGGGTCTATGCCTAAAGAGGCCCAGTCATTTCCTAATCTCGGCAGGTAAGGCTCCGGTCTGAGATGTTCGTCTTGAAGCAAGCGCCGGAACGTGGCAGCGTAGATAGACATGGGCGCGGGGACCTACGGCAACTGCCAGCTCAAGGGCGGCTTGTTCAAATGCGGCGCCGCCGCAAACGCTATGTGCGTGTACTGCGGCAGGCCGTTCTGCGAGCGCCACGGGGTCATTGGACCCGTGGGCGAAGAGGTCTGCGATAGCAAGAATTGCGCCGCGAAACGTGCGGACCTGGCGCTGCACCTCGTACATAAGGAGACAGTGCTGGTGCTGAACCGGCAACGCCTCTGCGGCCTGGACGTGTGCGGCATCGAGTTCGTGGCGCAGTGCACGCGCTGCAAGCTCTACTTCTGCAAAGACCACATCGAAACTCGCGAGATGGCGGTAATCGAAGAAGGGATGCGCTTCGAAAGGCCCGTGCTGGTCTGCAGCCATTGCTGGCAGAGACGGCTGATCTGGGAGAGGACGTAGTAATGGAGCGGAAAGTCAGAAGAGACCGGGTTTAGTCCTCTCCGCCAATCCGCTGAGCCCGCCGGGCCAAGCACTATGTCCTATACGCTCGTCTCGTGTTAATTTGTAGGAGCGCTGGGCGGGAGCGCAAGTTGACTCCTCATGAGGAGTCTGGAGACGCATATGGCCTTCGCCCCGCAATCGCCCGGCGACCTCGGCTCAGAGGTAATCCCAGAAAACACGCCTGACTTCGAACTGCTGAGGCTGTGCAATCTGCTGGGCATCGGCGTGGTGCGCGTCGATAGCGAAGGCAATACCTGGCCCCTGAACGAAGTCGGCGGGTCGCTGCTGGAAACCGTGGGCGGCAACGCCGGTGCCACGGCGCCGGACCCGCTGCCGGAGCTGCCCGTACAGTTTCCCAACCCGACGCTGACCGTACACATGACATTCGAGTATCAACGGTAATCATGAAAACACCTTTTTCCTGTCGTCCCGGAAACCTGAAGGTTTCCGGCTACCTTGCGGTGGTTGCGTGCGTACTGGGCACGACCCTGCTGGTCGCCGGTGGCCT
>CAZNHI010000041.1:0-11074 GCA_964572535.1 uncultured Dehalococcoidia bacterium | reverse complement strand
GAAGATGCGCGGCAGGTCAGAGGAGGCGATGCCGGCTCCTGTATCGCGCACCGTCACCACCAGCCGGCCGTCTTCGCGCTGCGCCGAGAGCGTGACGCTGCCGCCGGCGGGCGTGAACTTGATCGCGTTGTGCAGCAGGTTGATTACGGCGCGCTCGATGCGGGCGGCGTCGATATGTAGCTGGCCGAGGCCGGGAGCAAGTTCGAGATGGAGGCTGACCTGGGCGCGCTCTGCCTGAGTGCGCAGGCGTTCGGCTGCCTCGGTGAGCAGCGGGGTGACATCGGTGTCCTGGAGTGCCAGAGCCTGCTGCCCGGACTCGATGCTCGAAAGCTCCAGCAGCTCCTCGACCAGCTGGACCAGGCGGTCGACTTCGTTGTCGGCGCGGCGCAGGAACTCGTAGGCCACGGAGTCGTCGTGCAGGGCGCCCCCGGCGAGCGTCTCGACGACTGACTTGAGCGCCGCCAGCGGCGTGCGCAGCTCGTGCGAGACATTGGCGACGAAGTCGCGGCGCATTTGCTCGGTGCGCTGCACGTCGGTGAGGTCGTGGCAAACGACGAGCACGGCCCACTCGCCACCACCGGCTATGGGTGTGGTGACGACCTGAAAGAAGCGGCGCCCGGGCTGCTCAATGACGCTGATCTGGTGCTGCCCGTGCTCACGGCTGTCGCGGATGGCGTTGATCACGTCTTCGTCGGCGAGCACCCAGGCGAAGGGCTTGCCCGCGACGTCTTCGAGGTTGCGCCCAAATACCTGCTCGAAGGCGACGTTGGCGAAGAGGACGCGGCCTTCGGCGTCCAAGGCTGCCACCGCGTCGATGCTGCTGTTGAGCGCCGCTGCCAGCCTGCTTTGTCCCTCTGAGGCGGCGGCCATCTGCGCTTGAAAGCGCTCCGCTACCAGGTTGAGGGCGTCCGCCATCTGGCCGGCAGGGCCTGGGGGTCGCTGGCGGATGCGGGCTTCGAGGTTGCCCGCGGCGATGTGCGCAGCGGCATCGCGCACGGCTTGCAACGGCCGCAGCAGATAGGAGGCCCCGAGCAGCAGCGCCAGGGAGCTTCCGATCGCGGCGCCGGCCAGGAAGCCGAGGCCGGCGCCGGTCAGCGCGGCGACAATGACGCCGATGGCAGATGCGAGGATGAGGAGCCGAAGCCGGTTGGCGCTCACCTAGCCCTCGAAGCGGTAGCCTACGCCCCGGACGGTGAGGATACGGACGGGTTTGGGGGGATGCTCTTCGATCTTCTGGCGAAGCCAGCTGATGTGGACGTCCACGGTGCGGGAGTCGCCGTAGAAGTCGTAGCCCCAGACTTCGCGCAAGAGCTGCTCGCGCGTGAAGGCGCGACCCTTGTTGCGCAGGAAGTAGATGAGCAGCTCCATTTCTTTGGGCTTGAGCTCCACGGTGCGGTCGTTGCGGGTGACCTCGCGGCGTTTCATGTCGATGCGCAGGTTGCCACTGACCAGCATCTCTTCGTCAGCAGGCGTTGTGGTGCGGCGCAGCAGGGCGCGTACGCGAGCCAGAAGCTCGCGAGTACTGAACGGCTTGGTCATGTAGTCATCGGCGCCGATCTCGAGTCCGACGACTTTGTCGATCTCGCCGACGCGGGCGGTGAGCATGAGGATGGGCAGCGTCATCTCGCGGCGCAGGATGCGGCAGACCTCGAGTCCGTCTACGGCGGGCAGCATGAGGTCCAGGATCAGCAGGTCGGGGCGCTCTGAGCGGGCGAGCGTGATCGCCTTCTCGCCGTCGCCGGCCGAGACTACGCGGTAGCCTTCGCGCTCCAGGTTGTACTTGAGGGTTGCGACCAGCGTCGGCTCGTCATCGACGACGAGGACGGTCTTTGCGGGTGCGTTCATGGGATCATGATAACGCTCCCCACGTTAACAATTGGTTAACCTGACTTCAGTGGGCGACGTTTCAGGGTGGGAAGCCGAGAGGGCCGGTCAAGGTCCGAGGAATCTCGGTGCGGGATGCAAGTTTTAAGAGATCGCCAGCTGTCTCGCGCCGTCCAGAATGCACTTTAGTGAATTGCTGAGAAATGTAAGTAGCCCCCTGAACGATTCCAGGTCACCGTCCGTTGGCGGAGTGCTACTTGTGCCCGCGAATTCAAGCGGCTTCATTTCGGGAGGCCGGGCGTTGACACCTAGCGTTGCTCGGATATGGCGCGGCAGGTTTGACCGGTGCGTCATCCGGTTTCGGAAATCCACCCAAGTCGCCCACTGGTCGGAATCGAGGAGCGCTGACAGCGCCGTGACTATCTCTGACGCCTTCGATTCTGACCGCAGCGCGTTACGAAGACTCGTCGGGCTACAAAACCTTTGCTGAGCGGGGCCGAACGTTAGGCCCAAAACGTCCTCGTGGCTGGCAAGGGCATAGCAGGCGTAACACGTGGCTTCGATGCATGACACGCCTGATGCAAACGTACCGAACAGGTTCCGCTCCCTGATGTAGATTTCTTCGAAGTTAACGTTGCCGCCATGCTTTTCCCACGACTCCGCGTAGTCTTCGAGCTGCTCGTAGCAGTTGCGGTAACGCCAAGCAATGAGATTGCTTGCGCCAGCAAACTCACCCCATGCCGCACCTTTAACGCGCAGTAGAACTGCGCGGGCGGCTGTCATGAAGGAATCGTACGCATCGCCAGGAAAGCTGTCGGGCAGCTCCAGTTGCACGTTTTCGTTGAAGGACATTTCGTCGAAAGTATCACACGGCGGGCTTGGGCGCGTAGACGCCGCTTCTACTCGGCCCACTGCATTGCCCGCTGCGGTGGTAGTCTGTCGCTGACGACGACTCTGGGCACTCCGACCGTTGCCGAGCGAAAGGCGGGCAGATACTTTTGAGACTCGGGTTTGTTTCTTGGGCAGGCATCGTGCTAGCGGCGGCTCTGGTGGTCGGCAGTTCATTGCTGGATACGCCTGAGGTAGAGAAACAGCTAGGGATCAAACTGAGCAATGAATGGACGACGCTTGGAGCGGTTGCGCTCTTCATCGTATTGGTCGGAGTGAAGGTGATAAGCCTGGAAAAGGCGTTGAATGAGCTTCGCGACACTAGGCCCAAACTATCGTTGAAGTTGCCTCCCAAAGTTACCATCCAGACTTTGGACGACATGAGTTTTAGCGTGGGTGTTTCCAACGGTCCTAATAGTGGTGCGGCCATAAGGCCCAAGGTCACGCTCATGAGCGTTGATCCGCCCGTAAGTAGCGTGACCCTTCCCAGTGTCGTAAATGAGGGCTATGAAGATGACATCAATCCCGACGATATGAGGCATTTCGTCATACTCCGGACTCAACATGGCACCCAGAACATGAGTGGAGCGAGCAATCCAACCAAAACCATACTTTGTGACTTAGGGTCGGGGTTCTTTCATCTAGATTTGCTCCACGGCTCCCTCCCCTTCACGCTCCGATACCGAGTAACAGCGAACAATATGCAAAAGGGCATGGACTTTTCCTGTGCTGTCAGCCGCCGAACCTTGGACAACGAATGGAATTGGGACTTCGAATGGCAAGCAATTGCGCCTACCAAGTGAAGCATCGTCGTTCATCGCAGAAGTGCCGCTATAGCTGAGCCGGTAATCCGAATCCGTACCCGGCCCTTTGTGCGTTCGTAATCCTTCCTGGCTGTCAGGCATCGGATGGCGGCGTCCCGCATCTGCTCGTAGTTTCCCGTCCCGGTGTAATATGCCCGGCGCGCTTCGTGGACGGCTTCGAGGGCGTCCCGGCACCGTTGGCAGAGTTCAGCCGTTGACTCGTCGGCGATGTAGTCTAGGAACCCAGCGTAGCTATAGAATCGTTTGCGTGGAAGCCGCGTTTCTCTTTGTAGCCCTTTGCGGTGTTATTTTCGCTAGCTGGGCCTGGCTGGAAGCGCGCAAGGCACGCGTGGCGTCTGAGCGTTCAGCAACCGCCGCCGAACGATCTGCCGCCACGTCGAGCGACGCTCTTGCCTTGCAACGCCAAGAGGCCGACGCGGCCCGCGACGAACGCACGCGGCGACTGCGGGCCGACGTTGTGCCTATTAAGTGGGAAAGCCAAGGGCAGTCGGGAACGCGGCCCCATGTAGGTCTTGTGGTCACGAATCGAGGCCCCGGTGTCGCCCGCGATGTACGGGGCGAATGCCTTGTCACCGACCTCTATCGCGCCGGGGAAACGGCCTCTCTCATGACCGGACAGACCGTTGGCTTCCGTGAGGAGCTAAGGGACTTCAGGCCCGTTCCTGATGAAGTAGGCGAATTGCCCGCGCGAGGCGATGGCGAGTACGTCGCGCGGGCTTTCTGGACTGACGAGGATGGAACTCGGCGCTCGACCGAATGGGTCCGAATCCCAAGGTACTAGGCCGATCTCGTGGCTGAAGGGAGGTTCCCAAGGTGAACGAACGCCAAAAACTTGACGAGGCCTCCTACTTCCTCGCAAAGATGAAGGAGGTTGTCGGGAATGTCGAGGAAACGCGTTATAACCTAAGCGCCTTTCTCTCCGCGTCGCGATCTTGTCTGCAGTACTCGCTGGAAGAAGCGAGGCCAAAGCAAGGTGGCCAGGCCTGGTACGACGGGCAAGTAACCTCGGCCAAGGCTGTCCGCTTCCTGATAGACAAGCGAGACGAGAACATTCATGTTGAGCCCCTCAAGTTCAGACAAGACGTCACCGTGCACGTAGGCGGCGCAGTGCTCCTGACAGGCAGGTTAGGCATCAAGCTTAGGCGCGGCGACGGCTCATTTGTGGAGATTCCCGGTCGGCCAGACGCACCGACCGATGAACCTATACAAGTTGAATCCGCATCGGGTCATGTCGAGTACAGAGTCGCATTCGACGACTGGGGTGGGCCGGAGAACCTTGTCGAGCTATGCGAGCTATATCTGAATGAACTCCGCGTAATCGTTGAAGACGGGGTTGGCAAAGGCTTTCTCCCGGGCTAACAGAGCTTCCGGCTCTCTTGCCAAATCGCCTGGTTCCCCAGCAACGTTGATTTAACTTAGCCGCTTACTAGCTTTGTCCCGAATCTGACCAGCTTTGTTGACAGTTGCCTAGCAATTGGATATCGCTGTTGTGGACGCTTACCCAGCGCGGGGTTACGCTCCTGACTATGCGACCCGATCAGCGTTGCCCCCGCCCGTGAGCGAAGCGGCGATTACCCCAGACGCGCTGCCCGCTTCGAAGCCAGGCATCGATCGGTTCGCCGGGACGATCATCCTCGGCCACGCGCTGAAGCATGTCTACATTTCCGGCCTGGCGGCGGTGCTGCTGCCGGAGATCAAGGACGGGCTGGCGCTGTCCTCGACCCAGTACGGCACGCTGGCGACGGTGCAGCAGACATCGAGCTGGGGGTCGACGATGACCTCCGGCTACCTGGGCGACCGCTTCACGCGGTTGACGGCGATCATGCTGGGGCTGTCGCTGGCGCTGACGGGGATCTCCTACTTTGTCCTGGGCATTGCGGACTCGTACGCCATGCTGCTGCCGGCGATGCTGCTGGTGGGCATCGGGCCGTCTCTGTACCATCCGCCGGCGATCGGCGCGCTTTCGCGGCGCTTCACGTCTGCGCGCGCCTTCATGATCTCGATGCACGGCGCCGGGGGCAGCCTGGGTGAAGCTACCGGGCCGCTGATCGCAGGCGGGCTGGTGGCGGTGATGTATTACCAGGACGTGCTGCAGCTAAGTGTGATCCCGGCGATTCTGGGGGCCTTCGCGCTGTGGACGCTGCTCAAGAGCGACAGCGCCCAGCACGCTGACGGCGCGACTTCGTTCAGGCAGTACATTGGCTCTTTCTTCAAGCTCTTGGGACACCGGACGATCCTGCTGATCTGCACCGCGACGGCCTTCCGCACGGTAGGGCAGGCGACGGCGACGGTGTTCCTGCCGGTGTATTTGAAAGAGGACCTTGGCTATTCGGCGGCGCTCACGGGCGCGTTTATTTCGATGGCGCAGGTAGTGGGGATCGGCTCGCAGCCGCTGATGGGCCACCTGTCGGACAGGCTGGGCTACAAGCGCGTGCTGGTGCCGGCGCTGGTGGCCTTCGCCGTGTTGTTGCTGCTGATCCCATTAGCCGAAAGCAAGGTGCAGCTGGCGATCGTGATCCTGCTGATCGGGACGTTTCTGTTCTCGCTGCACGCGATCCTGATCTCGGCGGCCAGCGAGCTGACCGAGCGGTCGATGCAATCAACGATCGTGTCGCTGATTTACGCGTCGAGCTTCGTCGGCGCGCTGTCGCCGACGCTGGCGGGCGTGCTAGCCGATACGTATGGGCTGAAGAGCACCTTCCTGCTGGCCGCAACCCTGGTGGGTATTTCGGCCGCGATCCTGATGCTTACCAACCTGCCGAAGGCCAGGAGCCGCGTGGAGGCCTAAGAGCTGGCGCCGCCTTCGCCGCTGGGGACGTCCAGGACGACACGCTGAGCCAGCGTCGCGCGCAGAGTGGTTGCCTCTACGGGCGAGAATATTTTCTTGCAGGACTCACACATCCAGCGCGTGGCTTTGGCTTCGATGCCCATGTCCTGGACGTTTTCCCAGCGCGGCACAAGCACCCCGTGCGGACACTCCAGGGTTGGTGTTACTACGACGGCAGCGGCCTTCTTGTCGCCGCCTCCGAAAATCTTACCGAGCAGCCCCATCTTCGGTACCTCCCAAGTTAGTCAGCAGGCCCCCTCCGGGCCGGTGTCCCCTCTTTATAGGCCCTGCGAAGGGTTCTGTGAAGGCTGCGGGCGAATTTCGTACGGAAGTCCGGTATTGCAAGGCGGACGCCGGGGCCGGCGCCCGCCCGGTCAACCACCGGCGACTACGATCCTCTCACTCGGCGTGTAGGAGCCGAGCTTTGCCAGGTCGCGCCATTGCTTGCGGCCTTCGTTGAGCAGGTCGCGGCCCTCGCAGTCGTCCATGACGATGGCGGGGAAGTCTTCGACCTCGACGCGTTTGAGCGACTCGGTGCCCAGGTCCTCGTAGGCGACGACCTCCACTTTGCGTATGAACTGGGAGAGCATGGCGCCGGCGCCGCCAACGGCCATGAGGTAGACGGCCTTGTTGGCCTTGAGCGCTTCGCGTACCTCTTCGCCCCGGTTGCCTTTACCCATGCAGGCTTTGAGACCGGCCTGGAGCAAGCGCGGCGTGAAAGGGTCCATGCGCATAGAGGTGGTGGGTCCGAAGGCGCCGCTGACGCGGCCGGGGCGTGCGGGCGAGGGGCCCGTGTAGTAGATGAGCTGGCCCTTGATGTCGATGGGTAGCTGGCCCCCCGCGTCGAGTGTCTCGATCATGCGGTTGTGGGCGGCATCGCGGGCCGTATAGATGACGCCGGTGATGCGCACGTGGTCGCCGATCTTGAGCTGGACGACGTCTGCTTCGGTGACCGGCGTTGTCAGCCGTACTTCGAGGTCGTTGATGCGTTCCACAGCCATAGGTCTAACCCTCTCGTATTGCCGGCGGCAGGTTCTGCATTGAAGATGGGGGACACCCCCAAACCCCCGCTAAAGGGGCGACTCGGTACGTCTTGCCCGTCACAGGTCCGCGCCTTCCACGTCAACGTTGACGACGATGTTCTCTTGCGAGCTGCGTGCGACAACCATGTCGACGCGGGCTTCGGCGCTGGCGTTGATCTCCTGGTGTATGAGGTAGGGCGGCACGAAGACGAAGTCGCCGGGGTCAGCCTCCACCGTGTGCTCCAGGTTGTCGCCGAAGCGGAAGCGGGCGTGGCCGGAGATGACGTAGATCACGCTCTCGAGCTCGCCGTGGTGGTGGGGGCCGGAGCGCACGCCCTTATCGACGCTGACGTGGCCGACCCAGAGGTGCTCGGCGCCGACCGTCTTGGCGCCGCAGCCCTCGGCGCGGTGCATGCCCGGCGTCTGCGCGGTGGAGGTATCGCGCTGGTGGGGTTTGACGATCTTAACTTCAGCCACCGAAAGACACCTGCTCACGGATGTGGCCTGCGAGTGGAGCGTATTCCTCGTCGCGCAGGCTTAGGAACTCGGATTCGGAAAAGTCCTCGCATTCGTAGCGTGCGTTTTCGCTGTAAGTCTTGAGTAGCCGATAAGAGGGAATATCAACCAGCAATGGCGTCCTCCGCATTTGCCATTCACGTTGGAAGTGATTAGTAGTTGTTACGTCACTCTGCCTCAGGTATGCCTGGATCAGATGCAGCGAGGCGTAGAAGAGGCACGTGATGGCCCATTCGAATTCGCCGAGCGCGGCGAGACGGTCGGCCACAGACTCGTTCCGAAGGGCCTGAGCCTGGTGCTGCTCCGCGCTAGCCATCTTGTGAACGTGAATAGATGAGACTTGCGGATGAATCGAGGGCATCGTTCAGGTTCATCTTTTCAAGAAAAACGATGTGAAAGTCGAGCCTGTGCTCCGGGAATTGCTGCCAAATCCTGTTTTCGACCTCGAAGACTTGTCGGCAGAGAGCATCATCGCGCCTATCCAGATATGTATACACATCGGGCTGAATGCTTTCCAACACGGCGACGTGCGACACGTTCGGTAGGAGCTTCACATGCTCCACGTAGTCCGTCAGAGCTTTCTGCATGTGGGATTCCCGAGCCAGCGCCTTGCGTTTTGCGTTAGCCATCAGAGTGTCGCTTCCTTTAGGCGGGCGCTGTGGCACTGGATGTTTACCGCCACGGGGAGCGCGGTGATGTGCGTGGGGTAGGTGAGGACGCTGACCTGCAGCGCCGTGTTGGTGCCGCCGACCGCCTGCGGCCCGACGCCAAGAGCGTTGACCTTTTCGAGGATCTCGGCTTCGAGCGTCGCGAGCTCCGGGTCGTCGCTCTTGCTGCCGACGCCGCGGGTGACGGCCTTTTTCGCGAGCTCCATCGCCTTTTCGGAGGTACCGCCGACGCCAACGCCGACGATCAGCGGCGGGCAGGGGTTGCCGCCGGACTCCTCGACGGTGCGCAGGATGAAGTTGATCACGGCGTCCTTGCCGGCGCGCGGCAGCAGGTTGACGAAGCGGCTCATGTTCTCGCAGCCGCCGCCCTTGGGCAGGACCTTGAGGTGGAGCTGGTCGCCGGGGACGATGTCGTAGTGGATCACGGCGGGCGTGTTGTTGCCGGTGTTGTCTCGCGTGGTCAGGGGGTGGGCGACCATGGATGCGCGCAAGTAGCCCGTCGTGTAGCCCTGGCCGACGCCGGCGTGAATCGCCTCTTCCAAGGAGCCGCCGACGATGTGCGCCTCCTGGCCGAGCTCGACGAAGACGACGGTGGTGCCGGTGTCCTGGCAGAGCGGGATCATCTGACGCTCGGCGATGTCGAAGTTGTCGATCAGCTCGATGAGCACCTGTTTGGCCAGCGGGGCGCGTTCGGTAGCCTGGGCGCGGCGCAGGCCATCGCGCACGTCCTCGGGCAGGACGTGCGTCGCTTCGATGCACATCTCGGCGATCTTGTCCCGGATCGTATCGACGTGAATGTCTCTCATGGCGAACCCTCTGGGCTCCGCAGCGTCGTGACGCCGCTGCGCCCGCTTTGGGAAGAAAGGGCTTTGAGAGGACACCCCTCAAACTCCCCGTCAGGGAGCTGCGCCCCCCGTACCCCGTTTACCATTGTCCCCCTGAGCGGCGTTCAGGGTCTAGCGAGGGTTAGAAGTCGAGGTCCGCAGCCTGGCGGTGGATGCGGAACAGCTCCTGGATCGTCTCCTGCGGGCGTCTGGCCATACCGCATTCCGTCGCGATGTCATAGTCAGTGACGACCTTGTTCGCAGCCTGCATGCGCCGCCGTGTGCCATCGAGTCCGTCTGTATAGTGGACGAGCCCCAGGGCGAGCCTGGTCTCCGGGTGGAGCTTGAGGCCGGTCAGGGGCGCGAAGTAGGCGTCGTCTGAGCGGTCGCGCGGCACCGGCAGGTGGAACCAGGCGATCGGGCGGCTGACGCCGGCGGAGACGGCGTTTGCTATCTCAACCAGGTTAGCGGCGTCCTTGGGCTGCACCATGTGCTTGTGCTCCCAATCGCCGTAGCAGAGGTGGTAACCCAGCTCAACGCCTTCGGGCACCGCCTGCGCCAGTCCGGCCATCCGGTCGATCATCGAGCGCCTTGCGTCCGCAGCGGCGCTTTCATAGGCCACCGGTTCTGTGCAATCCCACTGGATGGCCAGTTCATCCCTGGGGATCAGCTCCGCGATGCGCTCCGCCTCGCGGGCGATCGCTGCTTCGTATGCCGGTCCAATCTTGGGAAGATCAGGCGCGAAGATACGCGATTGCAGCATGACTCCGGTGGATGGGATGCAGACCTGGAATCGGGTGGCAGGCGGGATGACTCCTTCCAGCTTGAGGCGCTTGAAGGTCGCGTAAGACTCCTGCGCCCAGTCGGCATAGCCGAAGTTGTCGAAGCGCAGATCAGCGGGCGAAACGCCTGGCCTCAGCTTCGCCTGACCCCGATACGCGCCTGCCATGGTCGGAGAGTAGAGGCCGTTGGCGGGCATGCGGGCGGGCCGGTAGGCGCCGGGGTTCGCCGGATCGGGCTCCACCATCTCAAGCTGCGGGTTGCCGAGGAAGAACGGTGTCTGACACTGAATCCAGTAGCTGCGGGCACTGCCGGTCTCACCGTCCGGAATACGCGGCACTCTGTCGCCGAGGGCGCTCCCGACGGACCTGAAGACCTCCTCAGCGCTGCCGAGGTTGACTCCGCCAATCAGTAGGATGTCTCGATTGCCCATGTTTAGCCTCCAGATGCTGCGAAGGCGGGGTAGCGCTTTGTGTCGAAGATGGGGGCGCTGCTAGGCTCCGATGATTTTGGCCAGCTCCTTGGTGCCGTTGGCGGCGGCGACGATCTTCGCCTTTTCCTCCGCGGAGACCGGCATCTCGTAGACCTGCTCGGCACCGCCGGAGCCCAGTTTGACGATGGTGCCGCAGAAGGTGTCCTTGATGCCGTACTGGCCGTCGAGCAGGACGGCGCAGGGGATGAGGCGCTTCTCGTCGAGCAGGATCGACTCGACCATGGTCATGGTGGCGACGGAGGGGGCGAGGAAGGCGGAGCCTGTCTTGTACAGCTCGACGAGTTCTGCGCCGCCATTCATCGTGCGCTTGACGATGGCGTCGATGCGGTCTTTGGAGACGAGGCTCTCGAGCGGGATGCCGCCGACGCGCGCCTGGCTGACGATCGGCACCATGGTGGCGTCGGTGTG
>CAZNHI010000040.1:0-11116 GCA_964572535.1 uncultured Dehalococcoidia bacterium | reverse complement strand
AGAAGTAGTACGTCCGGCCGCCGCGCTCGACCTTCAGTGCTGTAGCCTTGTCGATGACCATTCCGCAGATCGGGTCCTTGGCCATTTCTCTTGGCTGCCCCTTCTCGGGCCTGTCCGCGATTGTGCTCTGCTGGTTACTCATGCAGGGAAGCCTCTGCCCCTTGTTCCCCTTGACTACTACACCTAGTAGTACACATCTTACCCTTCGTTAGAGGGGCTCGCTCAACGGTTTGCCTGGCTGTAAAGGTCGAGGAGCTCGTCGATGATCATCTGGCTGTTGCCTGTGTTCATCCCTTCGGCCACGCAGGTCTTGAGGTGGCTTTCGAGGATGAGCGCTTCTACCTTCTCGAGCGCCTTTCGCACGGCATAGCTCTGCTTCAGGATGTCGACGCAATAGCGATCGGCCTCGATCATCTTCTTGATTCCAACGACGTGGCCGCCGACATAGTTCAGCCGCCTAATCACCTGTTTTCGGACTTTCTCTTCCATCTGATCCACCCGCTGAGCAAAGTCACAACCCCACTGGGGAGGGGTTCCCAGCTAGATTCCCATTCGTTCGATCTGACTAACAGGAGCCATTAGGCACCTTTACAACGTGCCTTTTGGCGCTTCGTGGAAGAAAGTCCTACGAGCGATAGTAGCCAGAGCCCCTTAGGAGGGGGTAGGAGAGGAAGGGCACGTGAGTGGAGGACGAGAAGATGCAGCACTACTTGAATGCCAGGACTCTAACCGTCGCCGTTCTGGCGGTCGTCGTGGCCGTTGCCGTCTTTCCAGGCGCGATTCGCTTCCTGCCGTTCTTAGTTCTTGCCGCGTGCCCATTCATGATGTTCTTCATGCACGGACATGGCGGACACAGTAGTCATCAGACGACGGCGACGCGCCCAGAATTCGGCGAGTACGTCTGCCCGATGCACTCGGAGGTAAGGAGTACGTTCTCTGGCGACTGCCCCATTTGCGGTATGGAGTTGGAAGCGACCACGAGAGTTTCCTCAGTCCGCAGGTAGCCACGGCCGAAGACCAGAGGAAGGGAGGCAGTCAGTAATGGCCAAGCCGCCGTTCTTGTTGATCAGCCCCGAGTCTAGAAAAGGAGCCTCCGATGGCTGTTCTAAGTAGACGAATCGAGTCCACATCGAGGACCGGCATCACAATGAATTCTGTTGCGCTTGTAGCAGCAGGGTGGCTGTTTGTGCGAATCATCCTCGGAGTCGAATGGATTCGCGGCGGCTGGGAGAAGATCGGCGATCCCGGGTGGACCAAGGCGCCGGTTGGGGGTGCCGTAGAAGGCTTCCTTCGTGGCGCCATCGCCAAATCCGAAGGCGAACGGCCTGAGGTCCAAGGCTGGTTCGCCGATCTCGCGGGGGACGTCTTCCTTCCGAATGCAGACGTCTTTGCCTACCTAGTGGCTTACGGTGAGCTTCTCGTCGGCCTGACGTTGATCGTCGGGTTACTTACGCGGATTTCCGTCCTCTTCGGCGTCACAATGAACCTCGCGTTCCTCTTCGCCGGCACCACGTCGACCAACCCGCAGATGCTGGTCCTCGGTCTAGCCTTGGCGGCGTTCGGCACCACTGCGGGGGCCTACGGCTTGGATCGGTGGGTTTTGCCCTGGCTGAAGGAGAAGACCCGTCCGGGAATAATCCGCGCGGTCCAGCTTGGGGTTGTAGGCGCTCTGGTCGCGGTTACGGCCGCGCTCGCGTGGATTGCGTCCGACGCTGAGACGTGGATAGCGGCTGCAGCTGTTGCCGCCGTGGTTCTTATCGTCTTTGGGGCTCTGCAGCGGGGTAGCGGCTCCTTTACCAAGACGACCACCTGATGCCCGCCGTGTCTTTCGGCAGAAGCGAGGAAGGCAAGATCATGAAGCAGGCTAAACCAAGCGTGGGGGATAGGGCGCCCTTCCTGTTCATGGGCGTCCTTTGCTGGCTCTGCGGAGCAGTGGTGGTCGGCGTTGCGACTCAGCTTATCTTCGGCTGGGTCGAAGCGTTAATCGCGGTAGCAATGACCACGGCTGCCGTGCTGGCCGTCTCCTGGTCGCTCAGTTCCTCGGCACCGACATCGGGAACCGGGCCTTCGAGGAAGTGACGCCACGCGCTCGCGACTTAGGTCTCTTGGCGCTCCGTCCTTCCTGGCTGCCCTGGCGATGCTCGCATTATCGATGGCACAGGCCTGCGCGTCGGAGCAGGCAAGCTACGGCGGCCAGCTGAACTTCGGTGCCATCAGTGGCCTCGCTGGGTCGGCCGGCAGCGACGCTGAGGAGTTGGAAGAGCATGCGGATGCCATCGCCGCTGCTGCCGGCAGCACTGGATCTGACTCCCTCGGGCGTGGCGTCGCCGCTGATGCACGAGCTTCAGCACGCACCCTTCGCGTTCTGGCGGCCAATGCGAGGGCAGTCGTGCGGGTGCATCAGCAGGGTGTCGACGATCCGGGCGGGATGCTAAGAGACGGCCTCAGCCTGCTGCGGCCAGGCGAGATGCTTCTCCGCCAGACGGAGGCGCTGGAAGGAGACATCCAGCTTCTCCGCGAAAATGCTAACAGCAATCAGGCTCTCTTGGCCGCTCTCGAGGCTCTGGCTAGCGACGTCGAGGAGGCTCGTGGAGACGGGCGTGTAGCCATTCAGCAGGGCAATCTTCTCTGCGAACGGGCACGGCAGATCGCCCGGAGTCTTGGAAAAGATATCGAGTAGAACTCACAGCCCATCGCCGGAGATGAGGAGGCCCCTGGGCCACGTCGTCAAAGACTGACCAAGATGGCTCCGGGCACCATTGTCGCGGAGCCGGCGATCCGCTCTTTGAACCCAGCTTCCTTCAAGAACAAAGCGGCCCAGGCAACGGAGGCTACCGTCGAAAGCTTAAAGATCGCGGTCACCTCGCCCACGAAGCCCAGCACTCCGCTCCGTCGAATCCTCCTCTGGTCGCGTTCGGTTCCACGGGACTGATGTCGCTCTTGCTCCTTCCGTTGATGCTTAGACAGGCCAGAACGGACGCGAGAGCCAGCAGGGGTAACGATAGGGCGTTGACACCCCAGGCGACAACAGGTACGTCGGCGTCGGCGAGGAGACGCTTGTTGATGATGGGAAGAAACGACGTGAGGAAAGCTGCCGTCAGAGCAAGGGGTAACCACATTAGGCAGAACCTTAGGCCCTGACCGACGGTCGCTCGAAAGCCATGACTGCTACGGCCAGCAGGATCACGAGGGCGCCGCCGAGCGTGAAGCCCGTCACAGGCTCGCCGAATACTACCACTGCAATCGCCAGCCCAAAGACGGGCACCAGATAGAAGAACGTCGCGAGCCGGCCCATCTCACCTTCTTGAACGAACGTGAACCAAAGAGCTATGACAAACGCCGTTCCGGCTAAAGCGAGGAATAGCAAGAGGCCCACGAATTCGATGCTTGTCGTGACCGTGGTTCCTTCATCGGCGAGGCCCGAGAGCAGGATTAGAAGGAAGCCGCCAATGGCTAGCTGCCAGCCGGTGACCGTGAGGAGCAGATCGCCTAACCGCATCCATTTCACCATGACATTCGCCGTCGAAGCGCCAAGGGACACCGCCAGGGCGAGTGCGGCACCCGATAGGCCGAGCCCGCCCGAGTCCGAGAGCGCCGGATAGGAGATCAAGGTTACGCCGACAAGGCCAAGGATTACCGCCGCTGCCTTGTATGCGCTAAGGGGCTCACTGAATAGCCAGAAGGCCAGTATCAAGGTGAAGAAGGGCTGAAGGCTCCCCAATGCGGACGCGATGCCCGCTTCCGTGCGGCCCGGACTCAGGAACATCGCCCCGAACGTGATTGTGGTTGCGACGACGGAAAGTAGCAGAACTGAGACCCAGGTGGACCGCGGTGGGACCAGGGGTCCACGCCTGACTACGACTAGCGTCAACAGTGCACTGCCGCCGATCAGTGCACGCATGCCCCCAAATAGGAGAGGGGGCGCAAACTCGAGGCCGGCTTTGATCAGGGTGAAGCAGGCGGCCTGAATAGCCGTGATCAGGATCATGCCCACGACATGCTTCTTTGCGGTCGAGTTGGGGAGCCGCGGAAGACCCGCCAAACCTGCAGCCAACAACCTCGACTTCAAAGGACCACGTGGCTTGATTGACCGTTAAGAGACAGCGGACAGCCTCGGCCTCTAGTGATGGCTAGCATGCTCAGCTGCAACGGGCGTTGGCTGTGAGTTGGCTGACTGCTCAGTCGTCGTCCCTACGACAAATGGTAGTACGTTTTCAGGTAATCCAGCCTGCTGAACCCAACCCTTACACAGCTTGAGAAAGGACGACGACTGAACTTCACACAAGGTCGCTCGCACCAATTAGGCCGATGAGGCTCGCACGGTGCAATAGCCGCCAACTGCCTTCAGACCAAGCCAGGAGGGTCCACGCCAGAAGCGCGAGGGCCAGTAGGCCGAGATAGAGCTGGAGCGGGGCGTAGAAAGTGAGGGCACCAGATGTCCCTATGAATAGCACCACAAGCTTGTTGCAGATGGGGCAGCCCACGGCAAGCGTCGACAGGAGTCCGCCGGAGACTAGCCCCTTTTGGCTGCCTCCGCTGCTCACAGCGAACGTGCCTACGACTAGCCCGGCCAGGAGCCCTGTCGCCACCCAGATCAGGTAATCCTGGGACCGGATCGGCGTCATGCGAGCGAAGAGCGTATTGTCGATGATCGCGGTCGGTATGCCTACTACAATCAGCGTGACGAGGGCTCCGCCGAACGAGGCAGTCCAGCCACGGGTGCCGAATGAACGCAAGGCGATCGGGATCACACGCAAGTTATCGGTGCGAACTTGGGAGGAGAGCAAGCCGTATCTAACCTTGTTCATGGCTCCACGTGGACCCAAACCGGACTACTACAGGTCACCACCTCCTGCACCTACGACCGCACCGCGACCACTACCTGGCGATCACTGTATGAACGCGTTTCGCGGTTGAAGTTGCCCGCGCAAGTAATGATTGTCAGGGTCTCGTCTGACGTCGCCGCGACGATCTGATCCCACGGCCCTGTGGCTGCAGGTACGGGTTGGTTGGAAGTGACGCGGTACTTGTAGCTCTGCTCAGCAACGCGGACCTCGATTTCGTCGCCCACCTTCAAACCATTCATGTCCCAGAGAACGGCCTGGCAGGGCGGCGGTACGGTGCCGTTCTTGCAGGGCTTGGATCCCGAATCGACGTGGCCTGCGAAGACCGAGTTGCCTCCCATGCCAGGGGCACCTCCCAGTCCGGGCCAATCCGAGAAGTCATAATAGGCGATGTCATCGGGTCCGTCCGGGTTGGGCATCTGGCCATCGGGGCCGACCTTTCTGTAGGTCAAAGGTGCATCGACGCCAAACTTCGGGATAATGAAGCGGTCGCCGGCGCCGATGCTTGTGAGATTCTCGGCGGCAACAGCGGTTGGACGAGCCGTGAGGTCTACTGCTCCCTCGACGATGGGGGTTCCGTCAGCCGCCAAGCCACCACTCTCTCCGGGGGCCAGGGACTCCCGGTTGCTCGCGCCATCTTCATCGCCGCCTCCGAGAGCCACCGCGGCGAGTAGGATGCCGAGGCCAAGAACGGCGATGAGACCGCCGATGAGTGGAAGACGTGCGCGCCACGGGAATCGTCCTTGGGGCCCATTTTGCGGGGCGGGTTGCATCATGCTTTACTCCTGCTCCTGCTGAGGGTTTCCTTGAAAGTTGGCAGGCCGCTAGTCTGCGAGGCCGCCGCTGCCCAGCGTCTCGTCGAGGACACGGTTTAGCTCTTTTCGGCTAAAGACACCAATCCTGCGCTCCTTCAGGACCCCGTCACTGCCGACGATCCAGGACTCGGGGACTCCTGTGAGCTGATAGGCCTGTGCGACATCCCCTTTTGAGTCCAGAAGCACGGTAAAGGCGAGACCGTACTTGTCCGCGAAAGCTTTCGCCTGGTTGGGGCCCTCTTTGAGATTGACAGCCAGCACGGCGAAGCCGGCTTCCTGGCGCCTGAGGAAGGCTTCGTTGATATCCGGCATCTCTTGGCGGCAAGGTGCGCACCAGGTTGCCCAGAAGTTGATGAGGACGGTTTTGCCTCGCAGGCTGCTTAGCGAGACCGGCATGCCGTTGAGGTCCAGCAAGGTGAAGTCAGGAGCCTGACCCCCAACCTCCGCCCTCGAATCACCGGCAGAACCGAGGTCGATCCCCGCTTCTGACAAGGAGTAGAAGCCGGGCGACGCTGACTGCGATGAGGATGAACGAATGCGCTGTATGACCAGGAGGGCGCCGAGCACACCCGCTACCACGAGTACACTCAAGACAGTGCGGTAGAGCGGCTTCATTACTACGACAAACTGTAGTAATAAGCGCACGGCTAGGTCAACAGCGAGCCCGAAGCCATGACCGCCTTAGGAAGGACAGACGTGGAGCGCCGTGATGTGGGGGCTGGAAGCGACGAGGTACAGCCCAAGGGACAGCGCTGCAAGCGCAGGGATGCTGGTTGCTATGACGCCCGCAAGCCTTGCGCGCGACTCGTGTACAGGCCTTCCCAGGAGAGCGTCTATCCGGGCCTCCGTGGGGCTCAGACCGACGCCGAACGGCGGCTGGGCAGGCATCGTTGTCAGAATCTTGGCGAGCGCCGAGGCCAGGGGCAGAGGGCTCCCCATCGATTCGATCGCAGCGGCGTCGGCCTCCAGTTCCTTCCTCGTCCGAAATCGGTCCACGAGATAGGACACTGCAGGAATGAAGGGGAGCGCTGTCCTGCAGCAGTCGGCGATGAGGATCCGGAGGGGATCGCGTCTCGCCACGTGGGTCGTCTCATGGTGAAGAACCGCTTCCAGCTCCCTCTCGTCAAGGGCGGCCAGCAATCCTGAGCTTAGAATGATCTGCGGAGACCAGTAGCCGATAGTTAGCGCTATCGGCTCGTCGGCTTTGACGAGGCGAATTCGTCTTCCCGAAAGATGTGTACGGGCGAACTCCTCCATTTTGCTCCAAACGGGAGAATCGCCTGTCCAAGGCTTCAGGCAACTGATGCGCCGAGTTTCCCGCCAGCCTCTCCACAAAGCCGAGACAGAGCGCACGAACAGGAAGAGAAGCAGGACTGAGAACGCGACAAGTCCGATGTGGCCAGTCGCGTCCATGGACTGCCGGTAAGCGATCCGGCAGGCCCCGGCTAGGGGCGTCATGTCCACGCCTGCGGCCTGCACGCTGACGAATCGATACAGGCCCACCCCGACAGCGATCAGCGGGATGGCGGAGATGGCCAGGCAGGCAGCAAAGTCAGCTCGGGCTTTCATTCACCCTCGCGCGTGGCCTGGCGTATCGCCTCTTGCAGTTCACGCAGCCTGTCCGGGCCGACTTTCGCGACCTCCTCGACAAAGCTTGCGATTGCTAGATGATCGAAGCCGCGGACGAGACGCTGCGCCAGCATACGCGCCGTGCTCATGCGGAAATCCGCCTCTTTGATCCGGACTTTGTAGAGGAAGGATCGGCCGACGCGGCGTCTGGAAAGGAGACCTTTCGTGGCAAGACGCGCCATCACTGTCATTACGGTCGTATAGGCGAGGGCCATGCGACGGCGTCCCAGCTCCTCGCGCACGTCTCGGACAGTCGCCTGGTCTCGCGCCCAGACGATGCGCATGACTTGGTCTTCGAGGGGGCCTAGCGATGCTGGCGCCCGATTTCTGTTGCTGGGCATCTCAGACGGACTTTTCCTCTCTGCGGTCAGTGTAGCAGCCACTCCCGGTCGCCAAAGCGAGCGTCAGTCCCCTTACTTGTACCAGACCCTCCAAGTCACGCCGAGGTCGTCAGACGCGTAAATGGCATCCTCGTGGACCGCGGCGAACAGCCGCTCGCTCGTCGCGAGGAACGCCTCGGCTGGGCCCGGCAGGCTGCCCTGCAAAGTCCAGCTCGAGCCGCCGTCGCCGCTCCGGTCGACGCCGCCCTCGGCGTCCACGCCAAAGAGCAGGGCAGGCTCTGGCCAGTCCAGAAGCACGAGAAGTGGGCCGCTGACCGGACCCCATGACCTTCCGCCGTCTTTCGTTACCAGAAGGCCACTCTCGCTTGCTCCCAGGACGAACTGCGCTTGATTCGGGCTTACGGCGAAGCTGAGGAGGTTGATCTGGCTCCTCGTGTCCCAGTCCTTGCCGTCCTTGCTTACCATGAACTTCCCGCCGGTACTGTCGAAGCCATAGATTTGCCCCTGGGCGAAAGAAAGGAGATGAAAATCCACCTTCCCCAATAGCGATTTAGGCGTCCATTTGTGCCCGGCGTCCGTGGTCTCGATCAACCCCAAAAGGCCCGGAAGCTTTCCAGCCGTGTAGTCGCGCACGTCGGGATGCCCGCTCCCCACAAAGTGATCCGGCCCGATGATCGTGAAGCCCATCGTGTCCTGGTAACGGTCGCCGACCCTCTCGGCCTTGCCTTCCACGATCCGGAAGAGTCCCGTGTGAGTCGCCGCGAAGAGCGCCCCGTCCTTCGGGTTCACGCCGAGGCCGTGGACGTGTACGACGCCAGGGTCAGATGCGCTGAGGTTCGACGGCTGAGTTCCGTCGGATGAGCCGCCTGAGTCTCCGCCTGAGCAGGACGCGACGAGAGCGAGGACGACGATGAATACGGCCGCGATGCCAGGGGTTGAGGTACGCTTCATCAATACTCCTGAACTGTGGGAGGGCCGTAAGCCAAGCTCTCGCTGGTAGGCTCCGACGGATCAGTTGACGATGAGCTTGCCGATCATGCCCTGTTCTTTGTGTCCCGATATCGTGCACCAGAACTCGTAAGTCCCCTTCTGTTCGGCCATGAAGGTGACAGAAGCCGTCTTGCCTTTCTCTGTGTGCAAAGCGAGAGCGCCGGGGGAGGCGCCTTCGTGTTCGCCCGCCGCAGCGTGACCTGCTGGCGGCTGTATGCCATCCTCCTGTCGGATAGTGAGGCCCTGAACCTCCAGGTCGTGCTCCGTTTCGCCGACGTTCTTTAGCCTGAGGGTTACTGTCTGGCCGGCCGGAATCGTGACTTCGTTAGGTGAGAACTTGTATTCGTCGCCCCTGACCTCGATTACAGTGCCAAATACCTCGTTGTCGTCGCCGTCTCCGCCGCAGGCTGTCAGAACGAGCGAGAGCGCGGCGCTCAGAACGACCACACCGATGACGAGCACACGCTTCATTCCTTGCATCCCTACGATCCTCTACTCCTCATCTGGCACATGCCCTAGCCGTTGAGAGCCAACTTCTGCATTACTACTATTGACAGTAGTAGGTCTCCTCGTTCTGGGTCAACTTGCTGGTCCGGCCTTGTCAGGGAGAAACCTCCGGCGGCGAAATCGAGTCCGAGTGGGGCGGCAAAGGCTCCATGCGTTCTAGGGCTTGAAGACGCCCTGGTAGATTCTTCTCACTTCCACAGCTGGCAGGCCCTGACCTGCGTACGATGATCCCACCCGGACCTCGAAATGGAGATGATAATCGGTGCCTGGAGCCGTTACGGACTCCGGCGTTCCCGATTCCCCGACATAGGCGACAACCTGCCCCTCCTTCACTGTGGTGCCAACCGCAATGCCTGGAGCGATGCTCTGGAGGTGGGCGTAGCGGGTCACGACCCCGTTCCCGTGGTCGATCCAGACCTGGCGTCCTCGAAAGCGGTCCAAGGCCTCGGGCGTGTTCGGGTTCGCCTGCAGCTGGTCCAGCTCAGAGGCAGTCAACTCCCTAAACGTGTTGTCGGCGCGGACTACGCGTCCCGCCTTGGCGGCGACTACCTCCGTTCCACGGACAATACGCGTGCAGCTGTCTGACTCGTACATGTCGATGCCTTCGTGAATGCCGTTGCGGTATGGTCTGGGCGCGTTTGGCATTAACGAATCGGACTGGGGCAGACAGGCGCCGACGATTGGGAAGATGAACTCCTTGAGCAGACTCTCAGGAGAGACTGTCGGAGTCTGCGCAGCCTGCGAGGTGGGTGTAATCGGCTCCACGATAACCCGTGAATTCGAGGGCTCAGAGGAGCTGCCGCAGGCCACGGCCAACAACATTCCAGCCAGCGTCAGAGTTATGAGAAACCGTAGCGGCATTGGAGACTCAACCTGACTCATGAACTCGTATTGAGCGGAATCGGTCGTCCACCAGACCCGCCTCATGAGTCTGGGTTGACTACTATTGACGGTAGTAGGTCTCCACGTTTTGGGTCAACTTTCTGGCCCCTAGGCAGCGAGAGTTAGCGCCGATTCTTCTTCCGCCCTGCCCAGATGAGCTTGAAGATCAGACCTGCTGCCACCGCGGATCCGGCGAAGAACCATACCGGGGCGATCAGGTGCCAGCCAGGTGGCTCGTGGATTGTTGCTAGAGAGGGCAGACCGAGAATCAGCGCCGCAGCGACTATCGCCGTCGAGATGCGGCTTACCATGCCACTCAGCCGGTCGATGGTTTCATCGAGATCCCTGTGCCGCAGCGCCAGCTCAAACTCGCCCCGGTCAAGCCGCGTGGCGATCCTTCGAACCTGGCCGGGCAGGTGTGCTCCCAGATCGAGAATCTCGCTCCCGACGTCCCTGGCCCGATCAGCAAAGACACCGGGACCGTACATCCTCAACGTGGCGGACTTGACGAAGGGCTCGGCGGTCCTGACCGCGTTGAAGTGAGGATCCAGCTGGCGCCATAGCCCCTCGCTCATCGCCACGGTCTTCAGGACCAAGGCGAGGTCGGATGGAAGCTGGAGCTCGTGCCGGCGGACGAGTGCCATCACATCGTTCAGGTAGTCCGTGATTGCGAACTCGTCCACCGATAGGCCGTGGTACTGCTGGATCAAGTGACGCGCCTCGCGGCGTACAGCTTCCCGGTCGGAAGGCAACCTCAGCACGCCGATCCGGTCGAGGCAATCGGCGACGCTGTTGGGATCCTGTCGGACGATAGCTCTGAGCAGGCGCAGGAGGGCTCGGCTCATCTCTTCGTCCAGCTCACCTACCATGCCGAAATCGAGCAGAGCGATCCGGCCGTCATCCAGGACGAGGAAATTCCCTGGGTGAGGATCGGCGTGGAAGAAGCCCGCGTCGAAGACCTGCTTCATCAGGACTTCCGCGCTCGTACGCGCAAGCTCCTTACCCAGGGCTTCGCGCCTCTTTTCGTCTGCTATGACATCGCTGATCCGGGTACCCTCAATGCGTTCCATGACCAGCACCGCGCTGGTTGTGTAACGCCAGTGGATCT
>CAZNHI010000039.1:0-11263 GCA_964572535.1 uncultured Dehalococcoidia bacterium | reverse complement strand
CCAAGCTCGTCGAGCTGCTCGGCGCGCGCGTCGCCGGCCTCGCCTTCCTCATCGAGCTGTCAGGCCTCGGTGGGCGTAAGCATCTCGCTGGCTACGACATCCACTCGCTGATCGCTTACCAATAGCCAGACGAAGCCGTATATTACGAATCGCACCCCGAAGCCAGTGAAAGAAAGGGACGCCCTCATGGCACGCTACCTGGTCACCTGCCTCCACACGCCCGAAGAATGTGTCGCGGAACTCGATAGCATCGTCGGGCACAGCAAAGAGATGCTCGGGCGCTTCGATTGGGGCTGCAAGACCGGCGAGCACACCGGCTGGGCGGTCGTCGAAGCCGGCAACGAGGCCACGGCGCGCATGTTTCTCCCGTCCAATATTCGCGCCAAGGCCAGCGTGTGCCTGGTCAACAAGTTCACGCCGGAAGACATCCAGTCCTTCCACGGCCGCTAGCAGCGAAAGCCCTGCGGCCCGCCCGTAACCACGCCCCCGCCTAGCAGCAGGCCACGCGGCCTGCCTGGAGGAGCCCCCCTATGGCCGTCGTAGCCCTCGATAGCCGCCTCAACGACCTCGTGGACGCCAACGTCCAGGTCGACCAGATCGCCACCGGCTGCGTGTTCACGGAAGGCCCCCTCTGGGACCCGCGTGACGATTCCCTGATCTTCAGCGACGTGCGCACCGGCATCATGCGCCGCTGGACCAAAGGCGGCGTGCAGGTCTTCCGCGAGGCCGAGAAGTCCGGCATCGCCAACGGCAACACCTGGGACAAGGACGGCAACCTGCTCACGTGCGAGCACAACGGCCGCCGCGTCAGCCGCACCCTGCCCGACGGCACAATCGAAACCCTGGTGGGCAAGTGGGGCGACAAGCGCCTCAACAGCCCCAACGACGTGATCTGCGCCGCCAACGGAGACATCCTCTTCACCGACCCCACGTACGGCCTGCGCCAGCCCGACGGCACCATCGTCGGCCAGGAGTACCCGCACCCCGGCGTCTGCCGTCTCTCAGCCGAGAAGGGCACCCTGCAGATGATCGCCAGGGACTTCGCCGCGCCCAACGGCCTCGCCCTCACCGAGGACGGCAGCAAGCTCTACCTCTGCGACACGCGCGAGCAGCACATCCGCGTCTTCGACGTCACCCAGGACGGCCTGCTCGAAAACGGCCGCGTCTTCTGCGAGGCCAAGCACGGCGAGCACCAGGGACGCCCCGATGGCATGAAGCTGGACTCCCAGGGCAACGTCTACCTGGCCGCCAACTCAGCGGAAGGCATCTGGGTCTTCGACCCCCAGGGCAAGCTCCTGGGCTTCATCGGCGTCGGCGAAAGCCCCGCCAACCTGGCCTGGGGCGGCGATGACTGGCGCACCATGTACGTCACAGCGCAGACCTCCGTCTACCGCCTGCGCCTGAAGGTCCCCGGCCAGCCCGTCCGCTTCGCCCCCCGCTAGCCCCCACGCACTCCACCACCTCGGCGTCATCGGCCCACGTCGCCTCCGCCCAACACAGGAGCGCCCGAATGCCCGTAACCTCTCTAGCTCCCTGTAACCTGCCGGTAACACGTTGTTAACACGCCGCTATGCGTGCGCGATTCGTTTGGCACTTGACACCTCTCGCAAGCGCCACTAGAGTGCGCCCCGGCATGCTTCCTCGCATGCGTTTTGTCCCAGCTACGTGAATACCGCAAGCGTCCGTTCGCCATAACGGGCCGTGCCGATGCGATCGGCAGGAGGGGGCTACCAGTCCCGGAGCAGGGACTGAGGTCGTCAACCAAGCAAGGCGCTAGCGCCAGCTGTCGGGTCCCGCTGATTGCAAGTCGGGCGGGAAGTCTTGGGGTCCGATGCCTGCCGTAGCCTGCCGTGAGCAGGCGCGGTATCTCCCCCCTTAGACGACAGCCCCCACGCTCCATGATCCTTGCTCCCGGCGACCGCACAGTTAACGGTTACCAGCCTTGCGCGGCGCTGTCCGCGGCGGCTGTGAGCTGAATAGAAAAATAGCGTCCCGCGGATTGGAGCCGCGAGACGCCGGGGCAACGGGAGTGTGCGCCACTCACATTGCTCTCATATCGTAGCAGGCCAGATTGCCCACTCGTGGCGCGTCTGGCCTGCTTGCGTTATGAGCGGCAACCCACACTCGCTCCCGGCCGCCCACCAGGAGGTGATACCCGGCAGCGAGGACCCCATCGACAGCCGTACGGAAACATAGGTCGCCGCGCGAACCGCGGGCGGCAGTTCATGGAGGAACAAAATGCGAAAACTATTTATGGGGACCCTGATAACGTCCCTTCTCGGGGCCTTGGTCGTCGGCGCCGCCCTCGCGTGGACGGGAAGCGCTGTTGAGAACTACAACACGAGCGCAGGCACCTTGAGTGTTGCGCTCTACAGCGTGGACGCAACGGGGAATGCTGTTTATCCGACGGCCTCTGCAATCTATGTTCTCCAGGGCGGAATCCAGAACAACACTCCGGCGAATCCTGGGATCGCCGTCAGCGTACAAACCGGCGGCGCCGCAGGGTCCGTGGCCGTGGTGTCGACCACAGACGGGTGCCAGGGTTATCTCTCGGGCGACGTCGACCTCTTGAATTCCAGCTTTGTTGGCCCCGGCGGCGGGAATGCGGATAACCTATGGGCTGCCTGGCTGTCTATGGCGGAGAACGCGCCTGATATCTGCCAGGGAGACACCATCAACATCAATGTGACGGTCAACGTCGAGACCTAGTGTGGCAGGAGGGGGCGGACTGACTTCGCTCCCTCCGCGCCCTTTACGGAAGCCTTCTTCCGAGGAGGTCAAAGCATGAGTTCCCAAGCAGTTGCCACTGCCGCGCCGCGGACGCACCGCGTGTCGATAGCGCTGGGCGTTCTGGGTAGCGCCGCCTTCGGGCTCTTCATCGGCAGCCTCCTGGCGGGCTTCGTCGCCGTCCAGTTCTTCGGCTACAAGGTGGTCACCGTGCAGTCAAACAGCATGGAGCCCGCTCTCGAGCGCGGTGACGTAATAATCAGCCGGCCCGTGAATATCAACGACGTGGAAGCGGGACAGGTTGTCCTCTTCATGGAGGGCGAGCGGACCCGCATTCTCGTCGCCCACCGCGCCGTCGGCTTCATCAACCTGACGATAAACGTCCACGACTCGAAGACCGGCGAAGACACGCAGGAGCACCAGCGCCTGCTCCAGACCAAGGGCGATGCCAACCCGACCCAGGATGCCCAGCCCGTTTCACCTCAGGATGTTCGCGGACAGCTCTGGTTCACGATCCCCGGCGCCGGCTTTGTGCTAGACCGCGTGCCGCTCCAGGTTGTGCTGCTGGGTCTCGCCGCCGCGACTGCCATCCTCTGGGCCGGCTACGAAGTCGCGCGCCTGGCGCTCCGACGCCGGACAGCCCAGGAGGGCTGAGGAGCCTCTATCATGCGCCTGCTTCCGGCCGTCGTGCTCACCGTTCTAGCTCTGGCCTTGCTCGGCACCCGGCAGGACTGCCCTCCTCTGGGCCGGTTACGAGGCCGCGCGCCTGGCGCTCCGGCGCCAGAAATCCTCGGAGGCCTGAGCGCATTCGCCGTGCGATTGCTACCGGCAGTCGCGCTCACCGTCCTGGCTTTGGCCATACTTGCCGCCCTCGTTGGTGCGGCCTATGGCTGGACAGGCGGGGCCACCGGCAGCTTCACAGCTCAGGCTGGCGTCTGGGCTACCCCGACGCCCACGCCGCCGCCGCTCCCTCCCACCCCTCCCGAGTGCGCCGCCATGACCTTCGACAACGTCATCGTCGGCACCGAGGGCGCGGACCAGCTGCACGGCACTCCCGGCCGCGACCTGATCTTCGGCCTCGGCGGCGACGACCTGATCTTCGGCGGCAACGGCAACGACTGTATTGCAGGCGGCCCCGGCGACGACCGGCTCAAGGGCGAGAACGGTACCGACGTGCTCGTTGGCGGCGAGGGCGATGACAAGCTGTACGCGCACGACGCCGGCGACAAGCTCTACGGCGGCGCCGGCGACGACCGCCGCTACGGCGGCAACGGCGCTGACTACCTGGACGGCGGCGCCGACGACGACAAGCTCTACGGCGGCAACGGCGCCGACCACCTGATCGGCGGGCCCGGCAACCACGACTACTGCGACGGCGGCAACGGCCCCGACACCATAGACCCCAGCTGCGAGTACCCCGGCGGGCCGCACCACGCCTGGGCCAGCGGCCACCACTCCGTGCCGACCATCGTGATTACGTGGGAGCCGGCCGAAGAGGCCATGTACTACAACGTCTACAGGTCGCAGACGCCAGGCGGGCCGTACCTGCCCATGGGCAGCGTCAACGGCACCAGCTTCTCAGACGCCGGCGTTGAGGAAGACACCACCTACTACTACGTGGTCACCGCCGCGATCATCGAGGGCCTCGAAACCGAACCCTCGAACGAGGCCGCCGCTTCAGTCTCCAGCACCACCACCGCCACGCCTGCCCCGACACAGACTCAGAAGCCGAGCGCCACGCCTTCGCCCAGCGTCACGCCAACCCAGACGCCGACGCCTCAGCTAACCTCGACCGCGACGCCACTCGCGACGCGCACACCGGCGACGCAGCCGACCCAGACGCAGGCGCCTCAGCCCACCGCGGACCCCGCAACGCCAACTTCGACCCCCGGCGGGGGCTAGGAAACACGCAGCGAGGTCACGGTGCCAGAGACCGTGGCGCAGGGAGCGAGGGGCCGCCGGGAGCCGGCGTGGGGGCCCGCCCGACAGCGATCAGCCCCCTCGCCGCTCCACGGCGGCCCTACCAACTTCTCGGTACGCCCGCGCCTCCACTGCACCCGGTACCGGGCAGCCCGTCCGCTTCGCGCCGAAGTAACGGGAGGTTCTCAAGCTCCTGGGCGGGTCTTGCGCGGCCGACCGGGGCCCCGACGCTGCGACAGGTAGCGGTCCAGCGAAGCAGGCTGAATAAGCCAGGTCTTGCCGCAGAGCCGCCCTTCCACGCGACCGTCCTGGACCAGAGTTCTGATCCAGGAAGTGGAGACGCAATAGCAAGCGCTCGCCTCGCTAATCGTCATGTTATCCGCATCATTAAGACGCGTACTTTCAGACACGACAATGCTCCGCTTATCAACACAATATCGCATCTTGTAAAACGCGCCTTGCGGGCGTGTGTTACAGCATGGCAGGCAAGGCGGAATTGCTTCAGAAAACGAAAATTTAACGACACGGGCTTGCACGGCGTCATCAAAGCGTGGTACAAAAGTGTTCCCAGAGGGCAAGCCTGAGCCTGCCTGCCATCAGGAAGTTCAGACACACGGCTTAGCCCCAACCAATACCAACGACACGACCTCTAATAACGGTCTCATGTGGACAATCGGCAACGCAACTGGCGGCGGTGTGTACCCATACGCCGGCTGTCGGTTCGTTTTTGACATCACGAATGTTGGTTCCGTGCCCGCTCACTTCACGCTCGTGAGTGTCGTTTACAGTAACCCGCCAGGTACCCCACTTGCGGTACCGCCGCCCTGGACGCTCTCGCTCGTTTCTGGCGAGACATCGGCTGAGGACCTCCCTGAGTGCCAGGCCATCGTTGCAGCCATCAACGCTCACGTGGCCGGGCAGATCAACGTGGACGCTGATCACCCGGTTCAGCTGCACCAAGGTGAGGACCTCATCTGTGTAGTTGACGTTGCCCTGGCACAGTCTGCGCAAGAGGCTGACAGATTCCAGGTCTTCGTGACGATTCGCTCCCACCAGTGGAACGAGACAACTCCCTAGGTCTTCGTTCGTAAGCTCAGACTCCGTGGCTGGCCGTAACGGCCAGCCACGGAGTCAACAAAATGAAAGGCCTCAATGACTAGCATCGGGCGCAAAGCAGGCTTCCTCGCAACCGTCGCGCTGATCGCAACGGTTGGAATGAGCATGGCCTACGCGCTTTGGTTCGAGGACTTGCAGGCGAACATTGACGTGACGACGGGCACTCTGGACGGCGCCCTGGCCTGTGAATCCGTTGGGGACAATGAGAGCGGAGGCGTCTACGAGTCCCATTCAGCGTCTGACCCGCCGAAGGACTTTGCGGAAGTCTCAGACGGCCCGGGCGGCAGCGCCCACGAATGGACCATTGACGTGAGCGGCGCCTATCCAGGCTACGAGTTTGATTGTCAGCTCGTGATAACCAATACAGGCAGCATCCCCTGGCACATCGAGTCAGAGCTGATCGTCGTCGACGGAGATCAGATCGATTGCGATGCGCCGTACCCGGGCAACTGCACCTACGGAACAGCTGATCCCCACTCACCCGATCCGTTGTATGTCGAAATCGGCGCGGTTGAGGGCTGTCAGGTTCATGGAAACGACGACCTGAATGTACCTGTCTTCATCGGCGTCAACGAGGCTGCAGGCGCGCTGACCACTTACACGATCACATTTCAGTTCCACCTCCAGCAGTGGAACGTAAGCGACTGGGCGGGTTGCGGCGCCCCGAGAGATTGAGACTTTGAGAAGTATAGAAATAGCGGCGATTTTGACCCCGGCTCGCCTCAGGCTTTTCGGCAATAGCTTGGTCTTGAGCGGCTTTGTCGTGGTTGCGCTGATGCTTGCCCGTTGGTGGGCCTTTGAACTTGTTCCGCAGATGACGCACTCGCTCTGGGGTCCGTACTTCCTCGCGCCTCTCGGCTGGTCGCTTGCTGCTGCAGTCGGGATCTACTGCTACAGGCGAATAGACTGGCAGCCCTTGACTGAAATCAGCGTGGAGCAATCGACCATCCTGACGTTCGCAGCGCTTGTGGGTCTCTTCATCCTGTCCACGCAATTAATCCTTGGCATGTTCGCCAACTTCGGGCATTCGCCCCTCGCGCATTCGCCAAAGTGGCTGCTAATCAACTTCTTCTTCGCCGGATCGATCCTGTTCGCCGTGGAAGCGGCTAGGGCGGTACTGCTCCGCGTCTTCGCCCCCAAGAGTCTCATGCTCTCTCTGCTTCTTGTGAGCCTGGCGCTCGTCGCAGTACAAATCCCGTTTGCGCAGTTTGTGCAGAGCGGCTTCGCGGACCAGGCGCGTTTCTGGGGGGCGCTGTTCATACCAATGGCTGCCACTGGACTAGTTGCTGGCTTCTTCGTCATGTACGGCGGTCTTCGTGCAGGACTGTTGGTCAGCGCACCGTTAGTCGCTTTTCAGTATTTCTCGCCGATCCTTCCAGTCGCGGACTGGCCAATGCTGGCGCTGGCTGGCGTCGGTGGTCCGGCGATCGGCCTCTGGGTGGCAGAAGGGCTCTTCTCTGACGAAGAGGAAAATGAAGAGCGCGGCTTCCAACTACCTTCCGTTTCTTGGGTGGCGACAATGGTCGTCGCCGCGGCGATTTTCTGGTTCGGTTTTGGGTTCTTCGGGTACAAGCCCATGTTTGTCCCGACTATTTCGATGGAACCAAACATCGAACAAGGCGACGTTGTCTTACTGGGGCCGGTGGATCCCGACAAAGTGAAGGTCGGCGACATCATCCTGTACGGGCAGGACAAACGAACGCGCGTCCTGCACCGCGTCACGGACATACGTTTGGGAGAAGATGGAGGACGGGTCTTCATCTTAAAGGGCGATAACAACAACGGCGACGACCTACTTCCCGTCCCGGGCGCGAATCTCATGGGCAAGTTCGTGGTTCGAGTTCCGAAGCTCGGCTGGTTGCCAATCAAGTTCCAGCAAGAGCTCGCCAAGCTCAGGTGAAGGGAGGTCGTTTGTCACTTCTAGCGGTTGTCTGTAGTTCCATCGTCGTCTGGCTCATGCTTCGAGCCTGGACTAGTAAGACGACCACCTTCCCGCGCAGGCCTGAGGTCGCCGAACCTGTCGTCCGCGAACCACGGACAGCGGCGAGACAGGCTCAGCGCGCTGCACTGGGGATACTGGCACTGGCCATGATCGGGCTGGCGATGGTGACAATGGCGCCGGCTACGACGCAGTGGTCCGTCGATCTGGCGCTCAAGCCTCGATTGATTACCGCGGAGGTGGCGAAGGCGGTTGAACAAGTGGCCTCCGGCGGCGCCGCACTATTGGACGCTGATCCCGCAAGTAATGACAATGAGGCAGAGGCCTCACCAACGCCAACGCCAACGCCTAAAGGGGCGGTTATCGAAACAAGTACACCCCAGCCGGGCGAAGTGACTCCATCCGCTACCGGCACTGCGGCACCGACCAGCACGGCCTCACCTGCTGAGATTCCTATCCCCAAAGAATGTGACGGTATGACTTTCGATAAACGAGTCATCGGCACATCAGGTGCGGATGAGATTCGCGCCGGGGACGGTCGACAGCTCATCTTTGGCCTTGGCGGTAACGACGTGATCTACGGAAGCAGCGTCGAAGACTGCATCGTTGGCGGTGACGGCAACGATGAGATCCACGGCCTCAGTGGCGCGGACGTCCTGCTGGGTGGTGATGGTAACGACACTATCTTTGGCGTCGAGCGTAACGACGTCGATAGCGACTACATCGATGGCGGCGCTGGTGACGACATCATCCACAGCCGCGATAGAGGCGTAGACGGACCGGATAGCGGAGACACGCTCGTTGGCGGTCCAGGCAAGGACAAGATCTTTGGTAGCGACGGAGCCGACGAAATCGATGGCGGCGCGGCCGACGACACGATTTATGCCGGAGGCGGCAAGGACGACGTCTTCGGTGGCGCCGGCCGCGATGCATGCGACGGTGGGAGCGGCGCCGATACGGTGGATTGCGAAACTGGCGCCGGACCTCAACAGCTCGAGGTTGAACTCGATCTGCTAGCGCCCGCGGTAGAACTGAAGTGGCAGGAATCTGCGGGAGCGACTTCGTACAAGATCCGCCGCTCTACCGCGGCAGGCGGCCCCTACGAGATCATCGGGACCAGCCCCAACCCCACCTACACTGATGCCGGAATTAAGAGAGGCATTAAGTATTACTACGTTGTGACGGCGCTATATGACGACGCACTGGAGAGTGAACTATCGAACGAAGCCACGGCTTTCGTCGAAATACCGGCCACTCCTACGCCCACTGCGACGCCTGAGCCGCCTACACCCGAGCCAGACACCCCAACGCCTGAGCCGTCTACGCCCACCGCCACGCCTGAGCCGCCCACGCCCGAGCCAGACACCCCAACGCCTGAGCCAACTCCTTCTGACACACCCACGCCGCCCGGAGACACGCCGTGAACTCCTCAATGTCGCGACGATTCACGAGGGCCGTGCAGCGCGCAGGGTTCTTCGTCGGCGTAATCCTGTTCGCCTCAGGCATCGCTTTAATCGCCAATACGCTGGGCGTCAGCAGCCAAACGACCGGCGTCGAATGGGACAGCGGTACCTGCCGCGAGTTCTTTGGCTGGCCTCATCTGCCATCGCAAGAGAGCGACTTTGGCGAATACCTCGGCAAGGATGTGGGGGCCGTTTCGATTTCAGGCCAGGGCTCCAATACTCTGGAGGTCACAGTCGTAAGCGGCTATCCAAGTTATGGCGTCCAGTGCGACCTGACGCACATCGTGACCATTGCGACCAGCAAGCTAACGGGACTGAATATCGAATCGTTATCGGGCTTGCACAACTGCATCGTGACAAACGCGACCATGAATCGCTATGCGTGCGATGAACTGACGGTTCTGTATCATGCCGGCTCGACCAGCTGCGTTCCTCAGGGCGCTGAAATCGATGACCAGGTGATCTTTCATGTCGAGCAGAAAGCTCCCGAAGCTTCGCTACTCTCTTTCCAGATCACGCTCTCGTTCTCAGATGAATGCGATCCAGGCGAGGAAGGTCCGGATGAAGAGACGTCCCAGCCAAACGAGCTTGACACTCCTGGGACATTCACGAATCAAGTGGCGCAGCAACAAACGCAGCGAACGACCGAGGTTGAGGGCGCCACGCGCCTGCCGGAAACGGGTAGCGGCGGAATGCTGGCCGATACCAAAGGTGGAATCCGGGTCGGCGCAGGCGTCTTGTTGATTATCGCTGGGTTCGGTTTTGCGGCTATTAGTCTCGCAGTACGAAGAAGCGGCGGCTTCAGCGCCCCGAAATCTTGACCCCGTAGCCGAGGCTGTTCTAGACTCGGCGTCATCCGCGCGCAAATCCCGTCGGTTGAGAGCGCTACCCGGACGGTGGGTAGATTCGATACTCCACGGTGTCCAAGACGTGCCCGCTCATATTCGTGTGCTCGTACTCGGCTTCGACGACGCCTCCCAGCGACTCCGGTATCTTGCGGCTGGCGGCGTTGCGCCGGTCTACCGGATACGTCAGGTAGCGCACCTTCAAGTTCTCGAACGCCCAGCGCGTCAACGCCGTCACAGCCTCGCGGCCGTAGCGCTGCCCGTGCGCGCCCTTCTTGATCCAGATACCCAGTTCCGGCGTCTCTCCATCGATGTGGTCCAGGCCACCGTGACCGAGAAACTCGGCCGTCGTTTTCAGGAGGATCGCGACGTTTAGCTCCTCGCGGTTCGCCATCCTGCGCCGCGAATCCCGAATGAACTCCAGCGTCTCTTCGATTTCGTCGGGAGGCTTCGGGAACATGAACTCCCTGATCTCCGGCGTGAATTCACGAAAGATCGCCTCGGCGTACTCCTCCGAGGCCGGCACAAGCCGCAGCCGCTCCGATTCGATCACCACGTCCAGAGTCGAATCCATTTGCGGCACTATACACACGCAAAGAGGAGGCGCGGGGACTATCCCCACGCCTCCTGCGGTTTCGACCTGTGAAGCTGCAGGATTCATCCTGCAGAGTGGTTAACGTACTAACGCCCGGATGTCCCTCTAGAACGTCAGGATAGCCCGCCCCGCGATCTTGCCCTGCTCCAGGTCGGCAACCGCCTCGTTGATTTCCTCCAGCTTGTAGCGGCGGCTCACCAGCTTGTCCAGCGGCAGCTTGCCTTCCTTGTACCAGCGCACGTAGAGCGGGAAATCGCGGTCCGGGTGGCCGGTGCCGCCTACCGTGCCGCGGTAGATCTTGGCGCCACGGAAGATCTGGCTCATCTGTAGCTCCGCCGTCGTCTGCGGCACGCCCACCAGCATCGCGGTGCCGCCCTCGCTGTAGCCGAAGACGCCGTCCCGCACGCAGAGGAGAATCTGCTCCATCGTCACCTTTGCGCCGATCGCGTCGAAGGCGAAGTCCGCGCCACCGCCCGTAAGCTCCTTGATCCGCGCCACCGGGTCCTCAGTGCGCGCGTTGATCCCGATGGTCGCGCCGAACTGTTTCGCGAACTCCAGCTTCTCGTCCGAGAGGTCCACGACAATGATCGGGTTGGCGCTCAGGTTCGCGGCCGCCTGCACGATGCACAGCCCGACGCCACCGACGCCAAACACCGCC
>CAZNHI010000038.1:0-11274 GCA_964572535.1 uncultured Dehalococcoidia bacterium | reverse complement strand
GAAGTCAGGAGCCGGCACCGCATGCGCCCCTTTAGCGGGGTCCGGGGTGTCCCCGGTCTTTCAACGCAAGGCCCGGGGTGTCCCCGGACTTAGATATACTAAGAGCCATGGCCAGCCCCAACCGACGCGGTCGCGGCGAAACGTCCGAGCAACTGACGGCCGAGATCACGCGCGGCATCGACGACGCCACCCAGGCGATTCTCTGGTGCAAACGCCACCTCCAGGAGCGCAAGACCTCGGAGACACTTCGGCTCGCGCAACTCAACATCGCCTACCTGGCCCTGGCCATCGATTGGCAGATGGAAGGCGAGCTGGAGAAGGCGGCGTCGGCGCTCGACCGCATCTGGTGGCAGCCCTACAAAGACGACGGCGAGACCGTCAACACCCCCCCAGCCGCACGTTAGCTCGCGAGCCGTTTTCAGCTTCGGTACAGCGCTATACTGGATTTCGATATGGAATCTGTAACCGTTCGCGTCTCCGAAGCTCTGACCCGAGACGTCGGCCGTGGGCTTGTGCGCCTGGACCCGACCGACATGGCGACGATGGGTCTGCAGAGCGGCGAGACTGTCCAGGTCACCGGCAAGCGCTCGACAGTGGCCAAGGCGCTGCCGGCGTATTCCGAAGACCGTGGCCAGGGACAGGTACAGATGGACGGCATCCTCCGCGAAAACACGCAGGCCGGCCTTGGCGACCGCGTCCAGATGCAGAAGATCGTCTGCCCCATCGCTCGCAGCGTGGTCATCGCGCCGCTCGGCGAAGGCGCGGGCCTCGGCTCCGACCAGCGGCACATGACCAGCGTACTCGAGGGCCTACCCGTCTCGAAGGGCGACAAAGTACGTTCCACCTTCATGGGCGGCATCTACCGCGAGTTCACGGTCGTCGAGACTAACCCGCGCGGCCCCGTGCTGATCAACTCCGGCACCAACGTCAAGATCAAGGGCGAGAGCGTCTCCCAGCCCGGCCGAGAGGCCACCGGCGTCACCTATGAGGACATCGGCGGTCTGCGCAAGCAAGTACAGCGCATCCGGGAGATGATCGAGTTGCCGCTACGCTACCCGGAGCTTTTCGACCGCCTCGGCATCGAGCCGCCCAAGGGCGTGCTGCTCTACGGCCCGCCAGGCACTGGCAAGACGCTGATCGCCAAGGCGCTTGCCAACGAGACCTCGGCCTACTTCACGCACATCGGCGGGCCGGAGGTCATGGGCAAGTACTACGGCGAATCCGAGGAACGCCTGCGCAAGATCTTCGAAGAGGCGCAGGAACACGCCCCCGCTATCGTTTTCATCGACGAGATCGACGCTGTCGCGCCCAAGCGCGAGGAGCTGGGCAGCCAGCAGCAGGTCGAGAAGCGCGTCGTGGCCCAGCTGCTGTCGCTCATGGACGGCCTGCGTTCACGCGGCCAGGTCGCTGTCATCGGCGCCACCAACGCGCCCCAGCTGCTCGACCCGGCGTTGCGCCGCCCCGGCCGTTTCGACCGCGAGATCAACGTCGGCGTGCCCGAACGCAACGGGCGTCACGAGATCCTCGAGGTCCACACGCGTGGCATGCCCCTGGCTGAAGATGTCTCCGTCGACAGGCTGGCAGAGATCACGCACGGCTTCGTCGGCGCAGACCTCGCCGCCCTCTGCCGTGAGGCCGCGATGGTAACGCTGCGCCGCATCTCAGAAGACATCCCTCTCGAAGCCGAGTTCATCCCCTATGAGCTGCTAGCCCGCCTCGAAGTCACGATGGCTGACTTCCTTGAGGCGCTCACCGAGGTCGAGCCCTCTGCCCTACGCGAGGTGTTCACGGAGATACCGGACGTCCGTTGGGACGATGTCGGCGGCCTGGATGAGGCGAAGGCGACCCTCAAGCAGATCATCGAGTGGCCGTTGCAATATGCGGACCTGTTCGCGCGCGCGGACACCTCCCCACCGAAAGGCGTGTTGCTCACCGGGCCCAGCGGCACCGGCAAGACGCTGCTCGCAAAGGCCGTTGCGCACGAGTGCGGCGTCAACTTCATCTCGATCAAGGGGCCGGAGCTGCTCTCGAAGTGGGTGGGCGACTCCGAAGCGCGCATCCGCGACGTGTTCAAGATCGCCCGCCTCTCCAGCCCCTGCATCATCTTCTTCGACGAGCTGGAGGCGATCGCGGGACGGCGCGGCGGCGGCACCGATGGCAACGTCACCGAGCGCGTGATCAGCCAGCTGCTTACCGAAATGGACGGCATCGAGGAGCTGCGGGGCGTAGTCATCCTGGCCGCGACCAGCCGCCCTGACCTGCTCGACCCCTCGCTGCTGCGCGCCGGACGCTTCGAGGTGCGCCTGGAGCTGCCGACCCCCAGCGCCGCCGACCGGCGCGCCATCTTCGGCGTGCATGTGGCCAACAAGCCCCTGGCGCCGGGCATCGACCTCGACAAGCTGGCAGCCGCGACCGACGGCTTCGTAGGTTCAGACATCGAGGCGGTCTGCCGCGGCGCGGCCATGGGCGCAATCTCAGAATTCCTGGATACCGGCGACGCCACCCGCGACGCCTCAGGGCTCGTGCTTGAATCACGGCACTTCATCGAGGCCATCGAGTCTGTGCGCAAGCTGCACGTGACGACGCCGCAAAGCGCCGCGGACGCTATCCCGCCAGCCTGACCCTCGGCCGTTGATCAACGACGCGGCCGAAGCCCGGCGCATCGAAGACCTGCTGCTCAACGCCACTCAGCCCACGCAGCAGCTGCAGTACGACGGATGGCTTCTGCGCCTGGCCCCCAACGATGTCAAGCGCGCCAGCTCAGTCGTCGCCGCGTATGGGTCGTCGCTGCCGCTGGACCAGAAGATCGAGCACTGCGAGAGCATTTACGCGGACCACGGTCTGCCCGTCATCTTTCGGGTCACGCCGTTCTCCAAGCCGCCGCACCTGGACGAGGCGCTGGACGCGCGGGACTACGAGCGCTTCGAGCGCACGCTCTGCCTGTCCGCGTCCCTCCAGGAAGTCCCAGCTATCGAGCAAGACGGCCTGCGCTTCGAGCGGCCGCATCTCAGCAGGTGGCTCGACATCGCCGCCGAGCTACGAGGGCTTTCGTCGGCGCGCAAGCAGGCCGAGTACGAACGCCTCTTCGAGAGCACCTTGGCCGGCTTCAGCCTCATCGCCTGGCTGGGCGACGAGCCGGTCGCCTGCGGGTTGATCATGGTCGAGGACGACTATGCCGGCCTCTTCGACGTTTGCACGGTGGAGGGCAGGCGGAATCAGGGCGTCGGCACGGCGCTGAGCGCGGAGCTGATGCGCACCGCACGCCTGCACGGCGCCGAGCGCACCTGGCTCTCCGTCCTCGACGACAACTCGCCGGCGCTACGGATGTACGAGAGGCTGGGCTTTCGCCCAGTCTACGATTACTGGTACCGCCGCCGTCCGGCCTGACATTGCCCTGCGCCGGGGACGCCGGTACGATTAACCGGCATCGCATATCGGCGAAAACGGAGCGCGTTCATGGCCAAGATCAAGTGCGCAATCGTGGGGTCCGGCAACATAGGCACGGACCTGCTGTTCAAGCTGCGCCACGACCCTTACCTCGAATTAGCGTTGATGGTGGGCATCGACCCCGCGTCTGAGGGTCTGGCGATTGCCAGGCGCCACGGCATCGCGACCACGGACGAGGGCACGGACGGCTTCCTCAAGCTACACGAAGGCATCGACATCATCTTCGAGGCGACCAGCGCCGCCGTACACAAGGCCAACGCGCCGATCTACAAGCAGCTGGGCAAGATCGCGATCGACCTGACGCCCGCGGCCGTCGGCCCCATTGTCGTACCTTATGTAAACATTGGCGACGTGCTCGACCTGCCCAACGTGAACCTGGGGACGTGCGGCGCGCAGGCGACGTCGCCGATCATGCACGCGATCAGCCGAGTCACCGAAGTCTCCTACGGCGAGATCGTCTCCACGGTGGCCAGCAAGAGCGCCGGGCCCGGCACCCGCCAGAACATCGACGAGTTCACCGTGACCACGGCGCGCACCCTGGTCGAGGTCGGCGGCGCCGCGACCGGTAAGGCGATCATCGTCCTCAACCCTGCCGACCCGCCGATCATGATGAAGAACACGATCTACGCCGCGGTGGGCAGCGTCGACCGTGAGGCCGTGCTGGCATCGATCGAAGACGCAGTCGCCGGCGTGCAGCAGTACGTGCCCGGCTACCGCCTCAAGACGGAGCCCATCTTCGACGAGGGCCGCATCACCGTCTTCATCGAGGTCGAGGGCGCTGGAGCCTACCTCCCGGCCTACGCGGGCAACCTGGACATCGAAACGGCCGCGGCGATACGGGTCGGCCAGGAATACGCCAAACATCTGCTGACCCAGCGCGGCGAGAAGGTCGAGGCGAAAGCGTAGTTATGGCCCAGAGCGTTCGTCTCATCGACTCTACCCTGCGCGACGGCAGCCACGCCATGTCGCACCAATTCACGTCTGAAATGGTGCGCAACATCGTCAAGGCGCTGGACGAAGCCGGCATCGGCACGATTGAGATCTCCCACGGCGACGGGTTGGGCGGCAGCTCGTTCAACTACGGCTTCTCCAAAGAGCCGGAGATGGACCTGATCAAGGTCGCGGCAGAGACCGTAACCAAATCGCAGCTGGCCGTCCTGCTGCTACCCGGCATCGGCACGCGCGAGGACCTCAAGGTCGCAGCGAATTACGGCGTCAAGGTCGCCCGCATCGCCACCCACTGCACCGAAGCAGACATCTCCCAGCAGCACATCGGCCTGGCCAAAGAGATGGGGATGGAGACCATCGGCTTCTTGATGATGGCGCACATGATCCCGCCCGAGGAGCTGCTGCAGCAAGCGCGCCTCATGGAGAGCTACGGCGCCGACTGCGTTTACGTCACCGACTCCGCCGGTGCGCTGACCCCGGACGGCTTCCGCGCTCGAGTGCGTGCCCTGGTCGAAGGTCTCGGCATCCCGGTTGGGGTGCACGCGCACAACAACCTCAGCTCGGCCGTGGCCAACAGCCTCGCGGCGGTGCAAGAGGGCGCCACATATGTCGACGGCTGCTGCGCGGGGCTCGGCGCCGGCGCCGGCAACGCGCCTCTGGAGATCATCGCGGCCTTGTTCAACCGCGAAGGCTACGACATTGGCGGCGTCGACTGGATGAAGCTGGTCGACGCGACGGACCAGACGGTGCGACCGATCATGCCGCGGCCCCAGACCATCGATGGACCGGCGCTGACCCTGGGCTATGCCGGCGTCTACTCCAGCTTCCTGTTGCACGCTGAGCGCGCCGCCAAGCGCTTCGATGTCGACCCGCGCGAGCTGCTGCTGGAGTGCGGGCGGCGCAAGCTGGTCGGTGGGCAGGAAGATACTTTGATCGAGATCGCGATCGAACTGAGCAAGAAGAAGCAGGCCGCGCAGGCTAACTGACGAGGTAGGTAGAAGTGGCACTCACAGTGTTGAACCTGGGGGACACCCCCGAATCCCTGCCAACGGCTCACCCGCTGACGAACGCGTTGCCAGTGAAGCGTGGTGCACAAACGTGGCATTGACAGCAGACCAGGTCAGAGAGTTGGCGCACGCGCTGCACCGCGCCGAGCACTCCCGGGAGCCAATCTCGCCGCCCACGGAGCAGTACCCGGACATGGACCTGGCAGACGCATACGCCGTACAGCTGGAGGGCATCCGAGCGCGCATGGAGGCGCACGGCGGCCAGATCGCCGGCTGGAAGGTAGGCCTCACGAGCAAGGCGATGCAGCAGATGCTCAACGTGGACCAGCCGGACTTCGGCCACCTGCTGGACAACATGCGCATGGACGAAGGCACCGACATCGACTGCTCGGAGATGATCTGGCCCCGCGTCGAACCCGAGGTGGCGTTTCAGCTCAAAGCCGACCTCAAGGGCCCCGGCGTCACGGCCGAGCAGGTGGTCGCCGCGACTGAGTACCTGATCCCGTCGCTGGAGGTGATCGACAGCCGCGTCAAGGACTGGAAGATCAAGCTCTGCGACACCATCTCCGACAACGCCTCCTGCGGGCGCTTCGTGCTGGGCAAGCAGCGCACGCCGATTGCGGCCTTCGACATCAAGCTGATCGGCATGAACTACTACGTCAACGGTGATCTCGTGAACACGGCCACGTCAGCAGCGGTGATCGGCAATCCCGCGGAAGCGGTCGCCTGGCTGGCGAACACGCTGGCGCCGTACGGTCACTACCTCCACGCGGGGCAGATCGTCATGCCGGGATCGCTGGTCGCGGCCGTGGACGCGAAGCCCGGCGGCCACATCCGCGCCGACTTCGACCACATCGGCTCCGTGGAGCTGCGTCTGACATAGGGCTATGCGCGGACCTCGCGAGGAGCGGTATCCCTGTATAGGTCTCCGGCCCGAAGGTATCCACCTCGCAGCGGACCTCGTCGCAGGGAATACGTGCCCGTTGAGCGTGGGCGAGGAGTAAGGTGCGCGCAACGTTGGTTTAGGAAGCGCAAGCAATACTTGCCATTCGCCAGCAAAGGGCCATAATCGCCGCACATTCCCCGCTCTACCTAGCCGAGGAGGCCGACCATGGTCGCTACCAGCTCACCGCTCCTGACCGATCAGATGCTCGAACGCTTTGGCGGGCGCGCTGCGGCGTACGACCGCGAGAACCGGTTCGCCCGCGAAGACTTCGACGAACTGGTCGCGGCGGGCTTCCTCAAGCTGCCGATCCCGCGCGAACTCGGCGGACTCGGCCTGACGCTCAGCCAGGTCTGCCTAGAGCTGCGGCGGCTGGCACAACGGGCGCCCGCGACGGCCGTCGCTGTGAACATGCACCTCTACTGGATGGGCGTCGCCACCGACCTCTGGAACGCCGGCGATAAGTCGCTCGAGTGGATGCTGCGGGAGGCCGCCGCAGGCGAGGTCTTCGCCGCGGGGCACGCCGAGAGTGGCAACGACCTGCCCCTCTTGCTCTCCACAGCTAAGGCCGAAAAGGTCGATGGCGGCTACAAGATCACGGGGCGCAAGATGTTCGGCAGCCTCTCTCCCGTGTGGACGCGCTTCGGCTTCCACGCCATGGACGCGTCAGACCCGCAGGCGCCGGTGATTATTCATGGCTTCCTGCCACGCGAGACGCCGGGCTACCGCATCGAGCCGACGTGGGATGCGCTGGGCATGCGCGGCTCCGGTAGCGACGACACGCTACTCGACGGCGCAATCTGCCCGGACCGGTACATCGCACGGAAGCTCCCCGCCGGGGCGCTCGACGCGTATGTGGGCTCAGTATTTGCCTGGGCGCTGCTCGGCTTGGCGAACGTCTACTTCGGCTGCGCGCTGCGGGCCTTCGACCTGGTCACCGCTGGTATCAAAAACAAGACCTCGCTGGCCGTGACACGCTCTATGGCCTACCACCCGGAGATCCAGCACACTGCCGCCCAGATGGCAATGGAAATCGAGGCGACGGCGGCGCTGATCGAGCGCGTCGCGGACGACTGGACGAACGGAGTGAACCACGGTGCGCTGTGGCCGGCGAAGATCGTCGGCGCCAAACACCACGCCGCCGAGTCCGCCCGGCGAATCGTCGATCTGGCGATGGATATGTCCGGAGGTTCTGGCTTCTTCAAGAAGAGCGAGCTCGAACGGCTCTACCGCGACGTTCGCGGCGGCAGCTTCCACCCCGCGAACTCGGCGCTGACACACGAAATCGTCGGCAAGACGGCCCTGGGGATCGGCCTCGACGAGACGCCGCGCTGGGGTTAGGGATTGGCGTAAACTGGCGCCGTGCCGCTTACCTATCACGTCGGCCAAATCGAGGTGCAGACAGAGGCCAACAGCCGCCCGGCTGCTGACATGCTCGCCGTGCGCACCGCCGGGCGCAGCGAGCGCATCCTCGGCTTCTACGCCGCCGCGGACCTGGTCGTGATGGCGTCGCAGGACGAGACCGGGGCATTGCGCTTCGGCGCTTTCTCCGGCACGCCGCCGCTGCTCACGCCTCTCGACGAAAAGACGCTCGCGCTCCCCGCCGACGTGTCTACCCTGCCGCAGGGTACGCAGGCTGGCGCCATAGCGATCAGCCTGGAGCAGGGCCGCCGGGCGCGCGCCAACGGGCGCATCGTCCTGCGAGACGGACGGGCGGCGCTGGAGGCGGCGGAGGAGCTGATCAACTGCCGCAAGTACATCGCGCCGTCGGTCGCGCTGGCGGACGGCCTGCATTGCGGCCCCGTGCGCCGGGACACCGTCACGCCTGGGGACCCTCGACTCACGGATGTCATGAGCCGGCTCGAGACCGCGTTTCTCACGTCCGTTAACCCGGCGGGACAGCCAGACGTGTCGCACAAGGGCGGCCCGGCAGGCTTCATCGCCTTCGACGCGGAGACGTGCCGCTTGAGCTGGCCGGAGCTGATTGGCAACGGCATGTTCAAAAGTGCCGGCAACGTGCGTGCCACCGGCATCGTCTCCCTGCTCGCACTCGACCTCGCCTCGGGCGACGCCTACGAGTTCAGCGGCCGCGGCGAATACAGGACGGAGCTGCGTTACGAGCAGCCACGGGAGAGCGGCCTCTGGCCATCGGAGTTCAACTTCCCCACTCAGGGCGTCATGACGGTACACGTCGAGCAGATCACGCTGCTACGTCAGCTGATCCTGCCGCGCCAACGCCTGCAATCGCAGGACAAGATCACGGCCTGCTCGCCAACTGAAGACCAGGTACCGAGGTAGTTATCAGTCTTCGGTTGTCAGTTTTCAAGCGCTTGAAATGGCAAAATCTGATTCCTGAAAGCGGACCACCGCTAGCCGAAAACTGAAGCTAGTAGTGCACATCCGTGCTCTGGCCGCCTGAGACCGCGATTGCCTCACCCGTCATGCCTATGGACAGCGGTGAGCTGAGAAACGCCGCGAAATAGCCGATGTCTTCCGATGTCGTAGCGTGCTTCAGCAGCGTGCGTTCGTCCAGCGCCTGCTTCAGCGCCTCTACCGTAGTGTTTTCACGCGTCGCCTGCTCCGCCAGGTTGGTGTAGGTGCGCTCGGTCACGGTGAGGCCGGGGTAGATGGCGTTGACGGTGATGTTGTACTTGCCCAGGGCGTTCGCCCAGGCTTTGGTCAGCACCACTACCGCAGCGTTGCGAGCACCGCCGCTGAGGTTGGTCCCCGGAGCGCGGCCCGCGAGTCCGCTGATGTTGATCACCCGGCCCCAGCCCGCCTGCTTCATGTACGGGATCGCCTCTCGTGCCACACGCAGGTAGCCGATCGCCTTCTCCTCGAAGTCATGCAGGATTTCGGCCTCGTCCAGCGTCTCAATGTCGCCTGCGGCGCCGCCGACGCGCGCCGCGCTGTTGATCACGATCTGGACGCCGCCCAGTGAGTCTGCCGACTTTTTCACGAAGGCCTTGATTGAGTCGATGCTCATCGTGTCGACCGTCACGGGGACGATCTTGCGGCCTGTCTCCCTGGCCAGCTCATCCGCCGCCTGCTGCAGCGGGCCCTCGCTGCGCGCGCCGATTGCGACGTCGCAGCCCTCCAGCGCCAGCTGACGCGCTATCGCCCTGCCGATGCCGCGGCTACCGCCCGTCACGATCGCGTGCTTGCCCTGTAGCTGTAGGTCCATGTGTCGAGCCTCCTGGCCTTTGAAATGACGTCTGGCTAAAGAACGGGGCACGCTAAATATACGGGTCGCGCAGTGCAGAGGACAGAGTGCAGCCGGGTCGGAGGAGCCACGTCTGGCCGGCACCTGACGCATGTTTGTACCCTGTACTCTGCATTTCAGGAGCTGGAGGCTGCATGCGATACGTCATCTACGGCGCCGGGGGCGTCGGGAGCATCATCGGGGGCAAGCTGCACATGGCGGGCTTCGAGGTTGTGCTGATCGCACGTGGGGCGCATCTCAAGGCGCTACAGGCGGACGGCCTGCGGCTCAAACACCCGAGCCCGGAAGTGACGGAGACGCTGAAGGTCACCGCCGTCGGCCATCCCGGGGAGATCGAGTTCAGACCCGGCGACGTGGTGCTGCTGACGATGAAGTCGCAGGACACCGGTCCGGCGCTGGACGAGCTGCGTTACGCCGCCGGCGACCAGATCCCGGTGGTCTGCTGCCAGAACGGCGTCGAAAACGAGCGCCTGGCGTTGAGGCGCTTCGCCCACGTCTACGGCATGCTCGTCATCCTGCCGGCCAGCTACCAGGAGCCCAGCATCGTCGAAACGACATCGTGGCCGGTAACCGGGCTGCTCGACCTCGGCCGTTACCCCGAGGGGTCAGACGCGACCGGGGAGGCCATCGCTACAGACCTGAGAAAAGCAGGCTTCATCTCTTCGCCGGACCCGAAGATCATGCGCGTCAAGTACACCAAACTGCGCGAGAACATGATCAACGCCATCCACGCCCTGCTCCCGCCCGACGCGGAAGCCGGCGACCTTCTGAAAATGCTGCGCGAGGAGACCAACGCCTGCTTCGCAGCCGCGGGCATCGACTGCGCCACGACGCCGGAGATGATGGGCCGCGCGGCGGCGATGAGCAGCAACGTCGGCGGCGTGGGCAGCGGCGGCTGGCGTGGCAGCTCTACCTGGCAGGGCATGATGCGCGGCACCGGCACCACGGAGACCGACTACCTCAACGGTGAGATCGTGCTGCTGGCCAGGCAACATGACGTCCCGGCGCCGGCTAACGAGGTGATGGCTCTCCTCCTCGATCGCGTCGCGCGACAGCGATTGAAGCCCGGCAGCTTCAGCGCCGAGGAGCTGCGCCGGCTGATCGCCGAGCGGGAGCGCGCGTATGTCGCCCACAGATAACGCCTGCCCTGATTCCGGGCCGCTGCGATAAGATGCACCCACTGTCTGGACACTCTAGGGGAGGACGCAATGCCCGACGCGAAGGTTGAGGTTAAAGGACCAGTCGAGGGCAGATTCGCCGAGATACTGACGCCCGAGGCGCTCGACTTCCTCGCCGCGCTGCAACGTCGCTTCACCGCCACGCGCAAGGACCTGCTAGCCCGTCGCACAGAACGCCAGGCGCGCTTCGACGCCGGCGAGAACCCAGACTTCCTGCCCGAGACCAAAGCAGTGCGTGACGACCCCACCTGGCGCGTCGCGCCGGTGCCGGCAGACCTGCAGGACCGCCGCGTGGAGATCACGGGCCCCACCGACCGCCGCATGGTGATCAACGCGCTCAACTGCGGCGCTCGCGTGTTCATGGCCGACTTTGAGGACGCGAACACGCCGACCTGGTTCAACATGCTCGACGGCCACGTCAACCTGATGGACGCCGTGCGCCGCACGATTCGTTTCGAGCGCGAGGACGGGCGCGTCTACGAGCTGAACCCTCAGGTAGCTACGCTGCTCGTCCGGCCCCGCGGCTGG
>CAZNHI010000037.1:0-11421 GCA_964572535.1 uncultured Dehalococcoidia bacterium | reverse complement strand
GCGGGCAGGCGGGCAGGCGGGCAGGCGGGCAGGCGGGTAGACGGGCAGGCGTGGAAGCTGCTGGTTTGCAGTGAGTTGGCGCGTGGCATTTAGAAAGAGACATAAATGATTCGCTCCTTCAAGGGTAAGACGCCGGTGATCCACCCGGACGCCTTCGTCAGCGAGTTCGCCTACGTGGTCGGCGACGTCGAGATCGGCGCCGGCAGCAGCATCTGGCCGGGGGTGGTGATCCGGGGCGAGGTAAAGATCACGATCGGGCGCAACACCTGCATCCAGGACAACACGACGGTGCATTGCGACGCCAAGGGCGCGCGTATCGGCGACAACGTGGTCATGGGCCACAACGTGCTCTGCCACGCCGACGTGGTGGAGGACGGCGCCGTGCTGGCCAATGGCTGCGTGGTGAGCAACGGCACCGAGATCGGCGCGAACAGCATCGTGGGGGCGGGCGCGGTGGTGGTGGACGGGACGAAGGTGCCGCCGAACACGATCGTGGTAGGGGTGCCGGCGGTGGCGCGAGGCACCGTGAGCGAGAAGCACATTGAGCGCTTCAAGCGCACAGGGGAGCACTACATGCGGCTGGCTCAGGAATACAAGGCGGAGGGGAATCTGGAGTAGGCAAGGGTGTCAAAAGCCGGGGGGACACCCCCGGAACCCCCGCTGAAGGGGCGCATCAGGCTCTGGTGTTGAAAGCCGGCCCGGGGTGTGCAGGCGAGACCCGCGAGCCTCTCAAAGAGGAACCGCGGGAGATGCGCGAGTGGGTCGGGAGCCGGGCACTGAAGGACGAGCGAGCGTCATGTTCCGGTTGCACGATCACCCCAGCATGGGCCGGGCGGGCCCTTGAGTCTGTTTCAAGGGCCCGCTTCAGCGTCTCGGGCTACGGCGTTTGCTCGACCAATTGACCGCTTCGGAGATCAGCGAGTCCAGCAGTCTGGCTTTCTGAGGCTCGGAAGAGGCTAAAGCAGGCGGCAAGGACCCAAATCACCAGAAGCGGTGTGGCGATCGCCCCCAGCAGCAGGAAGACTGCAACGAGACTGCCCACGGCCACCAGAAGCCCGAGCCAACCTAGCCAGGCGGCGAAAGCCTTTGTGCGAAGGATGATGGCGGCGGCAACTCCAACCATGATGGCTGCCGCAGGCATCGCGACGAGGCTGTAAGCGGCGTTCGAAAATTCTGTGGCGTACCTCAACACGTCGGCGCCTGGCAGCGGTTCGTCACTGAGGCTGACTGATTGCGCGATGACCCCACGCGAGAATGCGGCTACCCCGAGAAGGGCAGCGAAGACGAGCCCGGAGGAGAAGACCAACTCCGACCAACCTTCCGGACCTTCCGCCGAGCGGAGCCTCGACCGGAGCTGCACAAGGAACTGCAGGAAAAACGGGATGGCAAGCAGCATCAAGTACATCGAAACGAACGAGGCTTGCAGGTTGCCGTCATCTGACCACCATGCCAGCAACTCCTCGTCGCTGGCCTTCAGAAGCGGATCCACGGTAGCGAGGCTGAAGAAAAGGAACAAAGCGAAGACGACTCCTGCGACAGCTCCTGAAATCCGAGACCATTGTCTGTTCATACCGACACTCCCTTTCTGATACTGCGGTTCAACTTCACCAAGGGTGCTCTCTGGCTTCTCCGCAGCCATTGGAGCAGGCACCGGTCTTCGGCTCAGTGCTAGCCCTGAGGCAGGCGGGTTGGCGCTGTGAGAGAATCTCGCGCATGGGACAGGGATGGCGGATACAGCTATTGCCAGCGGTTGCGGTTGCGGTTGCCTGGATCGGGGTGGTCGCCGCTATGGCGACCCTCTACGTCTTCGACCAACGGATCATCGCTGCGGGCCGCGGTGATCTGGCCGAGCTGCGTTCGACGGGCGCGTTCCTCCTCGCTCCGATTCTGAGTTCGGCAGCGGTGGGCTCTGTCCTGATCATCCATCGCCCGCGGCATCCCGTCGGCTGGCTTTTCCTCTGCCTGGCCCTGGTGATCCTCGGATCAGGGATTGTCGACAGCTACGCGTTGTACGGAGCGGTCGTCAGGCCGGGGTCATTGCCGGTCGCAGATGTGGCAGCAGTGATCGGAGATGCGAGCTTCATCCCCTGGCTGGTTATCCTGGCCCTCGCCCTGCTCTATATACCGGGTGGCCAGCTGAGAGGGCGGGCTGGGAAGATTGTCGTAATCGCCGCGCTTGCAGGCGGAATAGTCAGCTTCCTCGCGGCTCTCTTCGCCCCATACCACGGCCCACTCGAGGCCGATCCGGCCATCACCAACCCACTTGAACCCAGCGAGTACTCCAACCTGATCCAATGGATCGGTTTCGGGGCGCTGCTCGCACTAAACGGCGCATTACTGTCAGCCGCGGCGATGCTGCTAATCCGCTTTCGTACCGCCAGGGGCCTGGCTCGACAGCAGCTGCGCTGGATGGCGCTGGCGTCAGTCGCCTTCCCGGTCCTCGTTGTAGGGGCGTTCGTGAGCGCGGTACTGGGCCACGAGACCGTGCTCGTGATCCTGGCGGGGTGCTTCGTCGCGGTCATCCCTATAGCGGCCGGACTGGCAATTGAGCAGGACCATCTCTTCGACATCGACCGCCTGATCAGTCGCGGTCTGACCTACTCCCTGCTTACGGCGTTCCTGGTGGGATGCTATGCCGTCGTCGTGGTCTTCGCGGGCGAGAGCTTGAGCAGCGTCGGCGGCAATTCGGAGGTGGCTGTCGCGGTGGCCACCCTGGCCACGGTGAGCATTGCTGGTCCGGCGCGCAGGCAACTGCAGGCCGCACTGGACAAACGCTTCAACCGCCGGGAGTTCGATGCAATGTCCACCATCCGGCGATTCATCCGTCAGCCGCCAGCGACAACCAGCGTCGAAGAAGCCCTGCGGCAGGCGTTCGATGATGAGCAAGTGACGATCGCCTACTGGATTGATGACCGGGCGCAGTGGGTGAGCGAAGACGGTAGACCCTTGGCAGAGGACATCCGCGGCCTCACCGTTGAGCGCCGCGGAGGACCGGTCGCGCGAGTCACCTTCGACGAGTCTCGGACCGAGCGCCGGGTAGTGGAGGCGTTGCTCGCGGAAGCCGGCTCGGAAGTAGAGAACGCAAGACTGCGGGCGGCTATTACCCTGCAACTGCGGGAAGTGAAGGAATCGCGGGTGCGGATCCTGGCGGCTCAGCTGGAGGAACGCCGGCGTCTGGAGAGAAATCTCCATGACGGGGCACAGCAGAGGTTGCTCGCGGTGGCTCTCCAGTTGAGGGCTTCTGAAGTAAGCAAGGATGCAGCGCGTCAGTCGGACGCCATCGATGCTGCCGTAGGTCAGCTACAGCTGGCCGTAAAGGAGCTTCGTGATCTGGCGAACGGACTGCACCCCATCGCCTTGAGTGACGGTGGACTGGCTGGAGCGTTTGAGGACCTGGCCGGACGAACGCCGATTCTGGTCCTGGGCGACGTCTCTCCTGAGAGATTCACAGCCGAATTGGAAGAAGCAGCCTGGTTCATAGCCTGTGAGGCGGTAGCCAACGCGGTGAAGCATGCCGCCGCGTCAAGCGTGGAACTCAAGGCGGTACGAGAGAACGCTCAGCTGCACCTCTCGATCGAGGACAACGGCGTGGGTGGCGCCGATTCCTCGGGCCAGGGCATCAGAGGACTTGCCGACCGTGCGGAAGCGGCCGGCGGCAGCCTGCGCGTGTATCCCCGGGCCGGCGGAGGGACCGTTGTTCGAGCCGAGCTGCCATGCGTGTCGTAATTGCTGACGATTCAGCGTTGTTAAGGGAGGGCCTCGCCAGGTTGCTTGCCGAGGCCGGAATCGAGGTCGTCGCCAGCGTGGCAGACGGCCCGGCCCTCGAAGCTGTACTGAGTCGTGAGCAGGTGGACCTGGCAATCATAGACATTCGGATGCCGCCAACCTTCACGCACGAGGGCGCCCAGGTTGCCATGCGCTTGCGGGCAACTCAGCCGAAGCTCGGGATACTGCTGCTGTCTCAATCGATCGAAAGCCGCTATGCCCTCGAGCTTGCCCGGACCCACCCTACGGGGTTCGGCTACCTGCTCAAGGATCGTGTCGTCGACGTGGCCACCTTGATTGACGCAGTCCAGCGAGTAGCCAGCGGTGGCACCGTGCTGGACCCAGACATCGTGGCCCACTTCCTCGGGCGCCAGACCACTCGCGATCGACTGCGCGAGTTGACAGACAGGGAGCGGCAGGTGTTGGCGCTGATGGCTGAAGGCAGGTCCAACAGCGCTATTGCGCGCCAGCTTGTCTTAACTGAAAAGACGGTTGAGACGCATATCGCGAGTATTCTCTCAAAGCTGGACCTGCGCCCAGAGCCGGACGACCACAGGCGGGTGCTTGCGGTACGAGCCTGGATGGAGCCGTAGGAACAGATTGCCGATGATTGCACAGGTAGTCGCGCACGCAGACCAGCCTGGTCAACTCCCCCGGCGATTGCGACGCCCGGTGCGAGGAAGTGGCAAGCCTCGATTTGCAGAGGACGGCGGGGCATGACCGGCGATCGGGCTGCGTCACCCGTATTCCTGAGGAAGAACCTGGCGCGGTCCATTCGCCAGGGCCACCCCTGGATCTACCGGGATGCCGTGACAGCGCCCGACGCGCTTGAGAATGGTGCGCTGGTGGAGGTGCGCACCCGAGACGGGAGACCATTGGCCCGAGGCTTCTGGGACCAGCGTTCGCCGATCGCGATACGCATCCTGGAGTCTGGGAGCCTGGGGCACCGCTTCGCGGATATGGACACGCTGGTGGCGGAGCGGTTGAAGGCGGCTTTGGACCGCCGCTTGGCGCGGCTGGACCTTGCGACTACGAATGCGTTTCGTTGGGTACACGGCGAAGGTGACCTGCTGCCCGGCGTCCACGTGGACTTCTACGCTGACACGGCCGTCGTCCGCTTTGACGGTGATGGTGCGCGCGCTTTTTACGAGCCGTTTGAAGACCGCTTGCGACTGGCGGCCGGCTCACGGTTGCCGCTGCGTGCGGTGCTGGACAGGGGTACACGCGAAACGAGCGCCCGAGCGGACGAACGAGAGGTACTGGAAAACGGCATTTGGTCCGTCGTCGATCTGGCGCACGCCCAGAAGGGTGGACTGTTCCTGGATCAGCGGGAGAATCGCCAACTGGTGGCGGAGCGCGCGCGAGGAAAGTCCGTGCTGAACCTGTTCGGGTACACGGGCGGGTTTTCGACGTCCGCGGCAGCAGCCGGTGCGCGCAGCACGGATACGGTCGACGTGGCCGGGCCTGCAGTGGAGGCTGCCCGTCGCAACTTCGAACGCAATCAGCTGTCTTTGGCGGCGGCGAAGTTCCACGTCTGCGACGCCTTCGAGTTCTTGACGGCGGCGATCAAACGCGGGGAAGAGTGGGACATCGTGATCTCGGACCCACCCAGCTTCGCATCGCGAAAGGATGCCGTCCCTGCCGCGCGTCTGGCCTACCAGAGACTGCACAGGCTGGCGGCGGCGGTCACCACGCCGGGCGGGTTGCTCTGCGCGGCCTCCTGTTCCAGCCACTTCAGCAAGGAGGACTTCCTAGAAAGCATTGAGGCCGGCGTGCGCCAGGCCGGTCGCCGCTGGGTACTGGAAGCCCTGCGCGGCGCCGGGTTCGACCACCCCGTGCTCCCCTCATTCCCGGAAGGCGACTACCTGAAGTTCGCGATCGGCCGCGTATTGCGGTAGACGGGAGCGCCCGTGAATGAGGACGGAGGGCTTTGAGCGCCGGGAATCAGTCTGGCGAAGCAGCATCAAGGGGGCGGGTCGTCGTGGAGGGAAGAAGGCGCCGCCGAACACGATCGTGGCCGGCGTGCCGGCGGCAGCACGGGGCGCCGTTAGTGAGAGGCGCACTGGCCTTCATCGCCTAATTGAGGGTGACATCCCGGGAATTGAAACGCCAGAACGCGGCTGCCCAGAAGCTCACGGAATACACGGCGAGGATACCTAAGCCAAACCAGGCATCCGGCAGGCTGGGGTCAGGGCTTACAGAGTTCATTTCGAGAATCGCCCTGATGTTGTTGTAGATGAGCCAGTCTTCAGGGAACCAGCTGAATGCTCCCTCGGTTTGGAAGAGCGGCGTCAGCAGAACCTCCGCATAGAAGGCGACTACGACTGTCACGATGCCGGCCGCGGTAGTTCGTGACCAGAGTGCGACGAGGAAGGCCAGACTTGCGTAGGGGATGAGCACAAGGAACATACGCGCGGGAGAAAGCAAGGCCCTGCTGACGAATCCACTCCCCAGGTGCGCGTCAAGGCCTCCGACAAAGGTGACTAATGCACTGCCTGTTAGCACGCTAATTGCGCCGACGAGAGCGATCAAGGCAAGGAAGGCAGTCACGGTCAACAACTTGGCCAGCAGGAGATTGGACCTACTGCCCGTCCGGGCAAGTATCGTTCTGATGGTCCCCCAGCCGTACTCAGTCGCAATCAAGCTAGAGGACAGAATTGCGGATGTCAGGAATCCGACCTGATAGGCAATGTCCATGCCGAACTCCGGTGCATTGGCTAAACGCAGGTGATCCTCTTGCTCTGCTAATTCTGTCTCGCTCAGTGAACCGGATGAAGACCAAAGTAAGACGTAGGCACCGACGACCAGTGCCACCATTGCCAGGAGCATGACTCTCATCATCATTCGATGAGTCATTCGGAAGAGTTCGCTGTACAGGAGCGGGAGCATTTAGGAGACTGTGCTCTCTTCTGATGTCAGCTCAAGGAACACGTCTTCGAGGGATCTGTGTTTCTGGCTCAAGGACGAGACGTAGATACCCGCGTCGGCCAAAGTTTTGGTAATCAGCGAGCCGGCATCGGCATCGGCGTCGACATGGAGGAAGCCGTCCTCAAGGCGCACGGCTCGCACGTACTCCAACCGACCAATTAGCTCGGACGCCGCCTTGAGGTCGCTGACGCCGATCTCCAGAAAGGCCTGCTGTTGTAGCAGTTCGCTAACCAGGCCTTCTGCCAAGAGCTTGCCTCGCCGAAGAATGGCCACCCGATCGCAGACCTGCTCAACTTCGTGAAGCAAATGACTCGCCAACAACACACTGCGGCCCTGGTCTGTCAGGTGCGGGATCAAGGCCCTGATCTCCTGTTGACCGGCGGGGTCAAGCCCGTTTGTGGGCTCGTCGAGGATCACCAATTCGGGGTCGCAGAGGAGAGTTGAAGCAATGCCAAGGCGCTGCTTCATGCCAAGCGAGTAGGTTTGATACTTCTTGTGCGCTGAGCTGGTGAGTCCGACCAGGTTGAGGAGTTGCTCAATTCGCTCCTCGCCGACACCGCCGACGGCAAGCGCCAGGGCACGTAGATTGTCGCGTCCGGAGAGGAATGGGTAAAAGGCGGGGGACTCGATAATCGCGCCGATGCGCTGGAGAGGCATGCCTTGCCGGTCGATAGTGCCGGATGTTGGCTTAATGAGGCCAAGAATCATGCCTACAGTCGTGCTCTTGCCCGAACCGTTGGGGCCGAGGAATCCCAACGCCTCGCCTTTGCGAACCTCCAGGTCAAGGTTGTCCACAGCCACCAAGTCGCCGAAGCGCTTTGTTAGCCCTCGCGTTCGAAGCACAACTTCCTGCATGTCAGGCCCAATCTACTCAAAGATGACGAGATCCAGTGAGGGCCAAACGAATCCATGCGAGCGTGCTGACCGGCTCCATTCGTCGTGGCTGTGTCGAGACTTGAGGGCCCTCGGACGACCTGACACTTCCGGCCACCCGCGTCCGGCGCAACAGGGGAACTGCTACTCGAGGGCGGTGACGCCGTTGCGGTTGAAGGTTTCGAGTTCGGCCCAGGTGTAGCCGGCTTCGAGCAGGATCTCCTCTGTGTGCTGGCCCAGTGGGGGGCCGCCGCCCTGGATGCGCGGCGGCGTCTTCGACATGTGCACGGGCGGGCCGGGCACGCGCATGGGGCCGAGTACCGAGTGCTCGATCTGCTCGATGTAGCGGTTTTCGAGGAACTGTGGGTGGTTGGCGATGCCGGCGTAGTCGAGCACGGGAGCGTGAGGGACGTCGGCGGCGGCGAGCAGGTTGGCCCACTCGTCGACGGTCCTGGTGGCGAACAGCGCTTCGAGGACGCCGACCAGCTCGAGCTTGTTGTCGAAGCGTCCGAAAGGCTCGGCGAACTTGGGGTCGACTTTGAGGTGCGGCGCCGCGGCGTCACAGAAGCGCTCCCACATGTCCTGCGTGTTGGCGGCGATCGCCATGTAGCCGCCGTCCGAGCATCGGTAGTGCGTGTAGGTGGCGGCGCGGCGGAACTCGAAGCCGGGCTGATTGCCGGTGCGCAGGTAGCGGGTCAGCGGGAACGCCTGCAGGTGGGTCATGCCGCCGATCAATGACACGTCGACGTGCTGACCCTCGCCGGTGATGGCGCGCACGTAGAGGGCACTGGCCACGGCGAAGGCGAGATTGAGGCCGCCGATCTGGTCGGCGAAGCCACCGATCAGCGCGTGAGGCTCCTCGCCGGGGCCGCCGCCTTGCTCGACCATGATGCCGCTGAGGGCCTGCGCCACGTGGTCGAAGCCGGGGCGGTTGGCCCAGGGGCCGCTGCGTCCCCAGGCTGAGGCTGAGGCCAGGATGATGTCGGGGCGAATTCGCTGCAGGTCCTCGTAGCCGAGGCCCCAGCGCTCCATGACGCCGGGGCGGTAGTTCTCCGTGACGACGTCGCAACTGGGGAGGAGGCGCTTGACGATGTCGATCGCTTCCGGCTTGCGCATATTGAGGACTACCGACTTCTTGCCGCGGTCGTGGGCCTCGAAGTAGGCGCTGAAGCCGTCGGGGCCGAGGCCGCTGCGACGCCCTTGCTCGCCGCCCGGCTCTTCGACCTTGATCACCTCGGCGCCCATGTCGGTGAGGAGCACGGTGCCGGACGGTCCCTGCTGGTGGCGGGTGAAGTCGAGGATGCGGATGCCGGTGAACGCTGATGTCATGGTGTTTGCGCTTAATCTGAGACGGGGGACGCCCCCATGCCGCGCTAAAGGTCCAGCTGTAGGGTGCGTGTGCAAGAGGCGGGGGCTGGTGCCCGAGATTGCTTCGTCGCTAGGCGCTCCTCGCAAAGACAGCCTACTTCGCCAAGTCTCCTCGCAACGGCAGCGAGAGGGGTAGCGCGGTGTATATTACGTCAGCCTGCAGAGGCGCGGCCAGCGCCGCCTAGAGCGAGGAACGGATGACCAACGAGCTGCGCGGGCACACCGCGATCGTGGGCGTAGGAGAGACAGACTACTCACGCAATTCAGGGCGCACGGAGCTGATGCTCTCGCTGCAGTCGATCCAGGCTGCGCTCGATGATGCGGGCCTGAAGGCGTCCGATGTGGACGGGCTGATGAAGTGGTCCGTGGACACGTCGACGGAGGCGGATATCGCCGCCAACCTGGGCATGAAGGAGCTGTCGTTCTTCGGCGAGGTGAACCAGGCGGGCAACGTGGGCGCCGCGCTGGTGGGACACGCCGCGGCCGCGATCAGGGCTGGGATCGCCGAGGTTGTCGTGATCTTCAGGGGCGTCAACGGGCGCTCGGGACGGCGATATGGACGCGGCGACGTGACGGGGCGCCAGGGACGCGGGCCGGGGCAGTGGACCGAGCCGTTCGGCGTGCTGACGCCACAGCACTCGCTGGCCATGATCACGAAGCGCCGCATGCACGAGACCGGCGTCACGAGCCTGCAGTTCGGCGCAACAGCGGTGACGATCCGGCAGCACGCCAACCGCAATCCGCGCGCGACGTTCTATGAGACGCCGCTGACTATCGAGGACCACCAGAACTCGCGCTTCGTGGTGGAGCCGCTGCACCTGTTCGACTGCTGCCTGGAGACGGACGGCGGCGGCGCGCTGGTGCTGACATCGGCAGAGCGCGCGAAGACGCTGAAAAAGCCGCCGGCCTACATCCGCGCCGCGACGTCCACGGGCTACGTGCGCGACCGCGAGTACATCGACGTGGCGGCGAAGGCGACGGGGCCGCGCGTGTTCAAGATGGCGGGGATGACGCCGAAGGACGTGGACGTGGTGCAGATCTACGATCACTTCTGTCCGTTCGTGATCTTCGCGTTGGAGGACTACGGCTTCGTCAAGCGCGGCGAAGGCGGCCCCTTCGTGGAGGCGGGCGAGATCAGCTGGGATGGCGGTTCGTTGCCGGTGAACACCTCGGGCGGGCACCTCTCGGAGGCGTACATGCAGGGTATGAACCAGCTGATAGAGGGCGTGCGACAGGTGCGTGGCGAATCGACATCGCAGGTCAAGGACGCCGGGGTGTCGTTTGTCGATACGGGCGTCGGGACGGGTGCGGTGATCCTGACGAGGGAGCCCTGATGGCGTCGCTGCCGCTGCCGGTACCGGACGAGGTCAGCGCGCCGTTCTGGGAGTACTGCCGCGCCGGTGAGCTGCGGGCGCAGCGTTGCACGGCCTGCGGTCTGCTGAGGCAGCCGCCGCGCCCGACCTGCCCACGGTGCGGCTCCACCGAGGTCGAGTGGCAGAAGCTGAGCGGGCGGGGCAAGGTGTTCACGTACGGCGTCAGCCACCAGGCGATCCATCCCGCGCTGGAAGGCCGCGTGCCGTTCACGACGCTGATCGTCGAGCTGGACGAGGGGCTGCGTTTTACGAGCAACCTGGTCGAGGGCAGCGCGGCGGTGGAGATCGGCACGCCGGTCGAGGTGGTGTTCGAGCGCCAGGACGAGGAGATAACGTTGCCGCGGTTCAAAGTCAGTAACCCATAGTTCGTAGGGGCGAGGCATGGCTCGCCCCTACGACGTCCGGCTGCTTGTTACCTGTTACTGGTTACTGTACTGTTCCCGCACCCCCGCCAATCGCCCGATTTTCGAAGGGGGAGCAGTCATGACCACACCGTATCGAGCCGACCACGTCGGCAGCCTGCTGAGGCCGCCGGAGCTGCTGGAGGCGCGCGTCCAGTTCAACGAGGGCAAGATCAGCCAGGAGCAGCTCAAGGAGGTCGAAGACGCCTGCGTGCTCCAGGCATTGGAGCTGCAGAAGCAGGCCGGCCTCGGCATCTTCACGGAGGGCGAGTACCGGCGCGCGGGCTGGAGCAGCGGCCTGCGGCAGGCGCTGGAAGGGCTGGAGCCGGCCGCAACGCCTACTGCCAGCCGAGTGCTGCGAGAGTGGCAGGGCCCGCACGGCGACCTGGCCAACCAGAGCATGAACTCAGGCGGCGGCAACGTGATGGGTGCGGCGCTGGCAGCGCATCGGGTGAAGCAGGTGCGGCGCATCGCCGGCGAAGAGGCGGCGTTTCTCAAGGCGCACGCACCTGGCCCGTGGAAGATCACGATGCCCGGCGCGCTCTCCGTGGGCTCGCAGCTCTGGCGCCCTGGGGTTACAGACCAGCACTACGCGTCGAAGCGGGAGTTCATCGACGAGATCATCGGGATGCTGCAGCGGGAGGTCGATGCCCTGATCGACGACGGCGTGTCGTACATACAGCTCGACTCGCTGCATTACGTCGAGCGAATCA
>CAZNHI010000036.1:0-11607 GCA_964572535.1 uncultured Dehalococcoidia bacterium | reverse complement strand
GCCGCCGGGGCCGCCGCCGCCCGGGCCGCCACCCCAGCCACCACCACCGCCACCCCAGAATCCCATTAGAGCGGCCCTCCCGTACTGGGAGCGTCGCTGAAGCGCTTGAGGGCTTCCTCCTGGTCGCGCAGCTCCAGGTCGTAAATCTCGCGGTAGAGGCCGTCTTTGGCGATCAGCTCCTCGTGCTTGCCGCGCTCAGCGATCGTGCCGTCCTTCATGACCAGAATGGAGTCGGCGTTCTTCACCGTGCGCAGCCGTTGGGCGATTACGAGGGTTGTACGGCCCTTCATCACCTCGGCCAGGGCCTGCTGGATCAGGTACTCCGTCTGGGTGTCCACGCTTGACGTGGAATCATCCAGAATCAAGATGCGCGGGTCCAGTAGCAAGGTGCGGGCGATGGAGAGACGCTGCTTTTGACCCCCGGAGAGCGTGACGCCTCGCTCTCCGACCCAGGTGTCGTAGCCGTCGGGCAGCGACATGATGAAGTCGTGGATGCGCGCGATCTTTGCAGCTTCGATGATCTGCTCGTAAGTCGAGTTGACGGCGCCGTAGGCGATGTTGTCACGAATCGTCGCGGAGAACATGAACACGTCCTGCTGGATGATCCCGATGTTCGCCCGCAGAGACTGCAGCGTCGTGTCGCGGATGTCCGTGTCGTCGATCAGGATGCGCCCGGCTGTTACGTCATAGAAGCGCGGCAGCAGGTTGACGATCGTCGTCTTGCCAGATCCCGTAGGACCGAGCAGCGCGACGATCTGCCCCGGCTCCGCCGCGAAGGTCACGTCACGCAGCACGGGGCTGATTACGTCGTAGCTGAACGAGACGTTCTCGAATAGGACACGGCCTTTGACGTCCTCAAGCGGCTTTGCGTCCACCTGCTCCTTGACGGCTGATTCTGCGTCCAGCACCTCGAAAATGCGGTCGCCGGAGGCGCCGGCGCGCGCGAACATCTGCACGATGAAGCCCAGCATGCGCATCGGCATGATCAGCAGAGACTGATAGAGGAGGAAGGCAGTCAGCTCGCCGTAGCTGAGATCGCCGGTCGTAATCATGTACGCGCCGAGGCCCAGCACAAAGACCTGTGACAGCATCGACATCGCCTGGTAGAAGGGGTTGGTCTGGGCCTGGATCCGGTTCTGCCGGATGTTCCAGTTGAACAGCTCGTCCGTTTCCTTCTTGAACTTTTCGCCTTCGTAATCCTGGCGGGAGAACGCCTTCACTACGCGGACACCGGTCAGGTTCTCCTGCAGGACCGTGGTAATGCGGCCCAGCTGGTCCTGCACCTTCATCCAGAGCTGGCGGCTCTGCAGCTGAATCCGGATCGATTGGAAGGCGACGAGCGGGATCAGCGACCACGCCACCAGCGCCAGGAGCCAGTTCGAGCTGAACATCAGCACCGCGGCGACGACCACGCGCAACGAGATGTCCAGCAAACGCAGTGCGCCGAGCTGGATGAACATGCGTGTCGCTTCCACGTCCTGCGTGGCGCGCGACATCAGCTGACCCGTTTGCTGCTTGTCGTGATAAGCGTAGCTGAGGCGCTGCAGCTTCTCGTAGATGTGGTTGCGCAAATCGTAGGCTACGTGCTGGCTCAGCCATTCGCCCAGGAACTGCATCCAGTAGGTAAAGAAGCCGCGCATCAGCGCCACGAGGATGATCAGGCCAGCCGCCACCGCCAGAGTCGAGTTCTTGCCCTCGAAACCCGGCCTATCGACCAGTTCCACCCGCTGCCCGGCATCATGCGGCCGGATGCGAGAGCCCTCGACTCCGCGCTGAACCGTCAGAGTGTTGGCATCGATCACGGTAACCAGCATCTCTTCGGCGCCAAGGCGGATCTTCTGGCCTGGCGCTACAACACTCGCATAGTTGATCGTGATCTCAGTCTCAGTGCGGTTCACCGAATCACTGAGCTCGGCGCCAGAGTCCTTGAAAGTTGGCGGCTTGAGGCCCGAGTCGACGGCGTAGCCGACGAGTTGGGGCATCATCATCGTAGTGATCGCTGTCATAGCCACCACGATCCACGCGAAGATGACCTGCTTCTTGTACGGACCGAGGAAGCTCAGCAGCCTGAGGTGGGTGGACATCCGGTGAGAGTGCTCCTTGCTCGCGCGGATCGTAGCCTATCTCTCACGTTAACGTCAAAGGCTATTCACGACGTTGGACGTTGATGCGCCGACGACCTTACTCTAACGTTAGATGACCCGCCGGGAGAGCGCGCATGGTTACCCTGACCCGCTACCAGATTCGTCCCATGACCGAGGCGGACATCGCCCAGGTCGCGGAGATCGAGCACCAGTCTTTCCCTACCTCCTGGCCCCAGACCGCCTACCGCCGCGAGTTGGCCAATCGCCTCGCGCGCTACACGGTCATCGTCGACCGCGCTGAGCCGCCGGTCCGCGAGGGCGCTCCGGCGCCTCGTCGCTCCTTGCTTTCCTTCTGGCGCCGCACGCCGCCATTTCAGAACACTCCCGACTACATCGTCGGCTACGTCGGCGTCTGGCTCATGGTCGACCAGGCCCACATCGTCGCGATCGCGATTCGTGGGAGCTACCGGCGCCGTGGCCTCGGTGAGCTACTGCTCCTGGAGTCGATCGACCTGGCGCAGGCCAATGGACAGGAGAGCGTGACGCTGGAAGTACGGCGCAGCAACTGGAGCGCCCAGCAGCTGTACGAGAAGTACCGCTTCTACAAGGTAGGCGTGCGCAAGCGCTACTACACGGACAACCACGAGGACGCGCTGATCATGACCACACCACCCATCGACTCCGATTCATACCGGGAGCACCTGGCCTACCTGAGGGAGCGCTGGGAGAATCGCTGGGGGCACGGAGAAGCCGCTTCCTAGACAACAAGCGAGAAAAAAGGCATCGGAGCCTCTCAGCTCTTGCCTCTGGCGTCTTGCTCCTTGTCAGCCCAGGTAAACGTAAAAGCGGTCTGCACGCTCGACAAGCAATGGCTTCTTGCCCTCGGCCATGCGTTCGCGCAGGAAGTTCGGCAGGCTGGCGCCGTGGCCCTTCACCGGGAAGCTGCGCTCGTACTGATACTCTTGGCCGTCGAACTTCAGAGTGGTGAACGGCGGCGAACCGTGGTAGTGGAGACGCGGCACTTCCATGCCGTCCAGCGCCAGCGGCTCCAGGTCTACGTCTTCGAGTTCGAGGATGGCCATCGTCCTAGCGAGCGCTCTCAAGGCGCTGTCGCAACAGCGCGAGCGAGTCCTTCATCAGCTGGTCGAAGAGGCGCACCATGAACAGCATGTCCATCATCTTGCCCATCGCGCCCATCGGGGGCACGTAGTCCACGCTCCAGGCGACCTTCGTGCCGTCGCCGCTCTTCACAACCGAGAGGCGGTCCGTCATCGCCATGCCGCGTGTGTGACGCCGGGTGAAGAACTCCTGCGGCTTGTACTCCGTGACGATCGTCTCGACGCGCTCCTTGCGCGGGCCCACCTGCATCAGCTCGCTGGTCGTGACACCCAGTCCCCTCTTCTCCAGGGACGTAATCTCGGCGTCTTTGGTCCACTTCACCCACTCCGAATGCGAGGGGATGTCGGTCAGGTACTCGAATACGGTCTCGAGGGGCGCTTTTATGTCGATCGAGTTGTCGAGTCTAGGCATTGGGCCTCCGTGTTCTTCGTTGCCCATGATATATGGGGCGTCTTTAGTGTCAACGACAGCCGCAACGCCCGCTACCTTGACGCATCTTTGAGTGCTGCCTACGATTGTCTTTACCTGTCTTAAGTAAAGCAGGCGCGTAGAGGCGTTTCAGGCAGGCTTCTCGGCAACCCGACTTAAGGATCAACGCATGAGCGCCCGCGCAGGCAGCGCGACCACCCGACAAGCCAACCTCCGCCGCACTGCCAACGTGCGCCACCTGCGTGACGCAGACAGCGTGCGCTATCTGCTTGAAGCCGCCGGGCCCTACTCGGCATACGCGCTGGCCTACCTGGACTCGCGCGTTTTCCACCAGGCTGAATTCTTCGACATCACCGCCGGCGATCGGCACGCGTTGGTTATGCATGCGAGAGGCGGCCTCGGCCCGTCGACGTTGGCGCTCGGGGACCCGGCGCTGGTCGGGCGGCTCTTGGAGTTGCACCCCGGCCCGCGCCAGGCCTTCCTGACCTGCGAGACGACTCAGACTGACGCCGTGCTGGTCACGCACAACCTCTGGCGCCCCCAGACCATGTTGCGGATGCAGCTCGAGCGCGAGGCCTTCGCGCCGCCCTCGGGCCAATCGGAGGTGCGGCGCCTGACCATGGCGGACGCCACCGAGCTCAACCGCCTCTACGAGGATGAGGGCACCCGCCACCTCGGCAGCCAAATCGTCGAGGGCATTTACTTCGGCGCCTTCCACCGCTCGCGGCTCGTAGCCGCGGCCGGCACGCACATTTACTCGCGACGCGAGGGCGTCGGCGTCATCGGCAACGTCTACACCCATCCTGACTTCCGCAGTCACGGCCTCGGTACGGCGGTAACCGCGGCAGTCGCGGCCAACCTCCTGGAAGCCTGTGACCTGATAGTGCTCAACGTCGACCCCGCAAACCGCACGGCGCGCCACATCTACGAGCAGCTGGGCTTCAAGGAAGCGGGCCGCCTGGTAGAGGCGATGGCGACACGACGCAGCGCTCACACGCCGGTGCCGTTCCTGCGACGCCTGCTCGCCCGCCACCGCGCCGAGGCGCCTCACACCGAGTTCATCGAGCTCTAGGCCCCATGAAGGCGGTCATCCTGGTCGGAGGCGGTGGTACCAGGCTCCGGCCGCTGACCTACGCCGTGCCGAAACCGTTGATCCCAATCCTCAACCAACCCCTGCTCGCCCGCATTATCGCCCACCTCCAGCGCCACGGCGTCGACGACGTCGTGCTCGCCGCCGCGGCCAGCGAGCGCCGCATTGAGGCGTCGCTCGGGGACGGATCGCAACTCGGCGTAACCCTCAGCTACTGCTACGAGACCGAGCCGCTGGGCTCCGGCCTCGCGGTCAAGCAGGCGGCGCTGGGTTTCGACGGGTCGTTTTTCGTGTGCAACGGCGACATCATCACCGGCCTGGACCTGACGGCGATGGCGGCGCGGCATCACGAGCGCGGCGCCATCCTCAGCATCTCGCTCTCGTCTGTCGAAGACCCCAGTGCCTACGGCGTCGCGGAGCTGGGGCAGGATGACCGCATTACGCGCTTCGTCGAGAAGCCGGCCCCGGGCGAGGCGCCCAGCTCCTGGGCCAACGCCGGCACCTGGGTCTTCGAGCCGGAGGTCCTGGACCACATTCCGGACGAAAAGATGGACGGCTCGCTTGAGCGCCTCGTCTTCCCTTCGCTGATCGCAGAAGGCTTCCTGGTGCAGGGCTTCCCCTCAGACGCTTACTGGATGGACGTCGGCACCTCCGAGCGTTACCTCAACCTGCATTACGACATCCTTAACGGCAAGCTCGCTGGCTTCCTGCCCGAAGGCGCGGCGGCTGGCGCTCGCCTCGGCACCGGCTGCGAGGTCTGGCCGGACGCGGCGCTAGACGCCAATGTGGTGCTGGGCCACAACTGCCGCGTCGGTGGCCAGGCGAAGATCAACGGGCCGTCCGTCCTGGGCGACGACTGCACCGTGAGCGACCACGCGACCATCGAGCGCTCCGTGCTTTGGTCGGACGTGAAGATCGGGTCCGGCGCCGTCGTACGCGACAGCATCATCGGCGCCGGCTGCTGGATCGGCGATGAAGCGGTGGTCGAGGGCGCGGTTTTGGCCAACGGCGCGCGGGTCAAACGCGGCGTCAGGCTCACCCCCGGCGCTAGACTAGAACCAGAGGAAGTCGCGGGCTAAGGAGCACACCCCGTCATGACCAGGACACCCATTCGCTTCGGCACGGACGGCTGGCGAGCGATCATCGCCGAGGACTACACCTTCGAGAACGTGCGCGATTGCGCAGAGGGCGTGGCGCGCTATCTCAAGAGCGCCGGTCTGGCCAACCGCGGCCTCGTCATCGGCTTCGACACGCGCTTCGGCTCCGAGTACTTCGCCGCCGCCTGCGCCGAGGTGGTCGCTGCCAACGGCATCAAGACCTACGTCTTCGACTCCGCCGCCGCGACCCCGGTAGCCTGCCACGCCATCCTCGACAAGAGGGCCGGCGGCGCCATCGTAATCACCGCCTCACACAACCCCGGGACGTACAACGGCTTCAAGTACAAGCCGGACTACGGCGGCAGTGCATCCCAGGAGGTCGTCGACGCCCTCGAAGCGGCGATCGAGGCCGGACGCGCTGAGGGTGAGCCTAAACGCATCGCCTTCGAGGCCGGCGTGCAGCAGGGGCTGATCGAGCGCTTCGACCCGCGTCCTGCCTACGACGCGCACGTCGCGAGCCTGATCGACCTCGACCGGCTGCGCTCCACCGGCGTCCACGTCGTCTTCGACGCGATGCACGCGACAGGCGCCGGCGTCCTCGCCCGGCTGCTGGCCGGCGGCACCACCCGTATCCAGGAGCTGCGCGCCGAACGTAACCCGATCTTTCCCGGTATGGCAGCGCCGGAACCGATAGCCCGTAACCTCTCAGGCCTCATGGAGACGGTGGTAAATTCCGGCGCCGATATCGGCCTCGCGACAGACGGAGACGCCGACCGCCTCGGCGTCGTAGACGAGAATGGCCACTTCGTCGACCAGCACCAGACCTACGCGCTGCTCTGCCTCTACCTGCTGGAGTACCGCGGCCTGCGCGCGCCCATCGTCCGCTCCCTGACCAGCACGCGCATGATCGACAAGCTCGGCCAGATCTACGGCGTGCCGGTGCATGAGACGCCGGTGGGCTTCAAGTACCTGGGACCGAAGATGATCGAGACCGGCGCCATGACGGCAGGCGAGGAGAGCGGTGGCTACGCCTTCGCGGAGCATCTGCCGGAACGCGACGGAGTCTACGGCGGCCTGCTGATGCTCGATCTGCTGGCGCGATCCGGCAAGACGCCTTCGCAGCTGGTGCAGGAGCTGTTCGCCAGGGTCGGACAACACTTCTACGACCGCATCGACGTGCACCTCGCCGCCGGGCAGCGCGAGAGCGCCATCGCGAAGGTGGCGGCCGCGAAGCCGGACGCGCTGGGCGGGCGGCGCGTCCTCAAGCAGGATTCAATCGATGGCTATCGCTTCGAGCTGGACGGCGGCTGGCTGCTGGTGCGGCCTTCGGGCACGGAGCCCCTGCTGCGCATCTACACGGAGATGACGGACCCGTCCTGGGTCAAATCCGTGCTCGAAGCCGGACGAGAGCTCGCAGGCGTCTAGTCCTTAACGCCCGTCCTGGCGCTGCGCCGGCGATTCGTGGGAACGGCCGTAGTCGTCCTCCAGACGCCAGGTCATGCCCACCTCCGGCGTCGAAACTTCGATCAGGTCGCAGTCGGTGATGCCGGCCAGGCGATGCTTCTGGCCGCTGGAGCAGGAGTAACCGCGTCCCGACTCCAGCTCGCACTCTTCCATCTGGCCATCCGCGTTCTCCCAGGAGACCTTGGCGCGACCAGAGATCAGCAGCCAGCTCTCCAGCTTGTTCTCGTGCACCTGCAGCGACATACGGTGGCCGGCGGTGACGTGCAGTAGCTTGCCAACGTAGGGCAGATCGCGCGGGGTCCAGAGCAGCTCCCAACCCCAGGGCTTCTGCACGCGACGCACATAGGACGCGTTAGTGAACGTGGAGATGTCGGACTTGGGAATGAAGCCGTTGGCCATTTCGCCGATTATCAACCCTCTGGCTACCCTGCCCGCCCGAGAACCGACCCCGGATAAAAGTAACGCCTGGCACCCGGCCAAGCGTCACTTGTTATGTCCGAAAGCGATTCTTATCGCTTCGTGTACTGAGCGGCCTTGCGGGCACGCTTCAGTCCGTACTTCTTGCGCTCCTTCATGCGGGAGTCGCGGGTCAGTAGACCGTGCCGCCGCAGCTGTGGCTTCAGCGTCTCATCCATCCGCACCAGCGCTCGCGCGATACCGTGGGAGATGGCCCCCGCCCAGCCGCTGACGCCGCCACCTTCGACCTTCGCTTGCACGCCGAACTTGCCGTTCTGGCCCAGCGCCGTCAGCGGTCGCAGAGCCATCTCCTGGAGGTTGATGCGCGGCAGCGCGTCCTCAAGAGTGCGGCCATTGACCACGATCTCCTGGGCGCCGGGATAGATACGCACGCGGGCCACAGCCGTCTTACGACGTCCTGTGCCCCAGAAATACTGCTGGCTGGTCAACTAACTGGCCTCCTGGGGGCTCTTCTTAGCTTGCCCGGCGCGCACCTGAGCCTCGTGGGGATGGTCTGCTCCGGCGTAGACCTTGAGGTGCCGGATCTGCGCGCGCCCCAGTCGCCCCTTGGGCAGCATGCCCCAGACGGCGGCCCGGATCACGCGGTCCGGGTGCTTCGCGAGCTGGTCGTCGAGGCGGATCTGCTTGAGGCCACCCATGTAGCCCGTGTGGTGCCTGTACAACTTCTGGGTTTCCTTCTGCCCCGTCAGCTTCACCTTAGCTGCGTTGGTGACGATGACGAAGTCGCCCATATCGAGGTGAGGCGAGAAGGTGGGCTTGTCTTTGCCGCGCAGCGCCGAAGAGACCTCTGTCGCGAGGCGGCCCAACGCCACGCCGTCGGCGTCTACGACGCGCCAGCGCTTGTCGATTTCTTTGGCGCTCAGCGTAAATGTTTTCACGAAGATTGAGTCTACCAGACTACTCCCACTGAATCCAGCATCTTGAACACGGGCTCAGCGTATTCCACACCCATCAGGTAGAGTCCGTGCGGCGGCGCCGCTGGCCCTGCGCTGGCGGGCGGTCCGTCCAGCAACGCGACGTAGTCTTCGGCGCTGAGCTTGCCCCTGCCGACGCCAACCAGCGCCCCCGTCATGCGACGCACCTGGTGCGGTAAGAATGCGTTCGCCTCCACGTCCAGGACGATCGAGCCGCCGCGCCGGACGACGGCGAAGCAATACACTTCCCGCACCGTGCTGGCCGATTCGTCATCCAGGCGCGACGCGAAAGCAGCGAAGTCGTGGCGTCCACTGATTGCACCCGCCGCTGCGCTCATCGCCGCGACGTCCAGTTTACCGGCGATGTACCAGGCGTGAGCCCGGCCAAGCGCGGGACGCGCTGAGCGGTTGTCGATCAGGTAGCGGTAGTGCCTGCGCCGCGCGTCGCGCCGCGGGTCGAACTCCGGCGGGACGTCCACAACCTCTCGCACCGTAACGTCCTCCGGCAGCGAGGCGTTCAGCGCCCGCTGCAGCGTACCTGCGTCGAGGACGCTGGAGGTGACAAAGGACGCGACGTGCCCCCAGGCGTGCACACCGGCGTCTGTGCGGCCCGCGAAAGCGACGCGTGAGGGCGATTGCGTGGCTTTGAGGATCGCCTCTTCAAGGACGCCTTGTACCGTGACTGCGTTGCTCTGCAGCTGCGAACCCGCGAAGCGCGCGCCGTCGTACTCGATCAGAACAGCAACGCGACGGCCGCTGACCGCGGACGCCGCGTTTTCGGTCTCTGACAACATGAGTGTTAGTCGATCAGCTCCAGAATGACCTGCGGCGCGCCGTCGCCCAGCCTGGGGCCTATCTTGATAATGCGCGTATAACCCCCCGGACGGCCTGCGTAGCGGCCCGCCAGCTCGTCGAACAGCTTGACGACCACGTGCTTGTCGTAGACGTAGGCCAGCGCCTGGCGGCGCGCTGCCAGCGTGCCGTCCTTGCCCAACGTGATCATCTTCTCTGCCTGACCGCGTACGGCCTTGGCCTTGGCTTCCGTGGTCTTGATCTGCTCGTGTTTGAGCAGGTCCGTAACCAGGTTGCGGAACATAGCCAAGCGGTGGCTGGTGGGCCGGTCAAACCTGCGGCTCAGGACGGCGTGTCTCATTTGTCATCCTCGTCTTCGGCAATCAGCAGGCCTTCTTTGCCGGACTCCTTCAGGGCTTCGAGGAGAGCCTTGGCGACGGGCCCCAGCTCCTCGTCTTCGTCATCGTCCCCGACCAGCGAACGCATGGTCGCACCGCTCTCGCTGCCGCCACCACCGAACTGGGCGTCGTCCTCGGAAAGGAAGTTCATGCTGATCAGCTTGTCGCGCAGCTCATCGTAGGATTTTCGGCCGAAGTTGCGCAGCGCCAGCAGCTCCTCCTCGTTCTTCTCCAGCACCGCACCCACGGTCATCAGCCCGCTGCGCTTGAGGCAGTTGTAGGCCCGTACCGACAGGTTAAGATCCTCGATCGGCGTGTTGTAACGGTCGGGCGCCAGCGCCGAACCGGAGCCCAGGCCGCGGCCGACCATCGTCGGTTGCGGGCGGCCAAGGCGCGAAAAGATGCCAAACTGCTCAGCCAACACCTCGGCGGCGTGGCTGACGGCATCGCTGGCTGTTATCGTGCCGTCGGTCCAGACCTCGAGCACCAGGCGATCGAAGTTCGTCACCTGCCCAACCCGAGTGTGCTCGACGCGGTAGTTGACGCGGCGCACCGGCGAGAAGATCGCATCCAGAGGAATGACGCCTATCGCGAGGCCGTCGGCGGTGCCGGCGGGCACGTACCCACGGCCCTGCTCCACCGTGAACTCAACCGAGAGGCGCGCCTTATTCGACTCCAGCGTCGCCAGGTGCAGGTCCGGGTTGACGATTTCGTAGTCGGCTGTCTGCTCGATCTGCGATGCCTTAACCACGCCCTCTCCCGACGCCTCCAGGTACATCTTGCCGGGCCTGTCGGTCAGGGACCGTATGCGTAGGTCCTTGACGTTGAGCAGGAATTCGACGATGTCCTCTTTCATGTTGGGCACCGTCGTGAACTCGTGCTCCACGCCCTCGATGCGGACGGCCGTAATCGCCGTCCCAGGCAGCGCGCTGAGCAGTGTGCGTCGCAGCGCGTTACCGATCGTAACGCCGAAGCCGGCCTCCAGCGGTTCGGCCACGATACGGCCGAAAGTCTCGTCCGACTCCTCTTCGTCAAGGGTCAGCTCAGGTCGCTCGTCATCTTCATAAGCAACCATCGTCACCAGAAAGCACCTCCTGCGGCAGGACATCGGCGAATCCTCGCCGGCGGGAACGTCTGCCTGTTTCGTCCCGGCATGTTTCGGGTCGAAACCTCAAGCTCTAACGGGAGTAGTACTCCACGATTACGTTGGGGTCGAAGAGGGCCTCGGCCCCCTCCAAAGTTGGCTCCGCGATGACCCTACCTCGCATTGCCGCCATGTCCACACTTAGCCACGTCGGCTGAGTCTTGGAGCGCAGTGTCTCCTGGACGATCTTGGCGTACTCCGTCTTGGCGCCGCGGACCGTGAAGCCCACCGTATCACCCACCTTGACCTGCGCCGAGGGAATGTCGGTCTTGCGGTCGTTGAGGCTAATGTGGCCGTGGCGTACCAGCTGCCGCGACTGCTTGCGCGAATCCGCGAAACCCAGCCGGTAAACGACGTTGTCCAGGCGTGACTCCAACGACCGGATCAGCAGGTCGCCCGTGACGCCGGTCTTGCGCAGCGCCTCGTCGAAGTAGCCGCGGAACTGTCGCTCCAGCAGGCCGTAAGACACTCGGGCGCGCTGCTTTTCGCGCAGCTGCAGGCCGCGGTCAGACACCTTACGGCGTCGCTGACTGGCGCCTCCAGGAGGCGTGGGGCGTTTGTTGAACGCGCACTTGGGGCCAAAGCAGCGGTCGCCCTTG
>CAZNHI010000035.1:0-11615 GCA_964572535.1 uncultured Dehalococcoidia bacterium | reverse complement strand
GACGCTGAGATCCGCCGGGGCGACGAGCACGCCGGCACTCTTCGCGAAAGCCGCGAGCCGCGAGCCGATCGCCTGATCGAGCGGCAGCGGATCGAAGCGCGCGCGCCAGCTCGGCGCGTACAGCAGGCGCAACGCGCTCGCCGCGATCAGCGCCAGGCCTTCCGCCATCACAAGGCGGGCACGGAAGCGCTGGCGGTACCACGCCGCGCCTCCGCCCGCGGAGGCCGACGCCCTGGCCTCCGTGCTGCTGCGCAACTTCTTCTACACCCGTGCCCTGGTCGAGCTGTACGTCGCGCCGCGCCACGTCGAAGCCCGGGTTACGCTGCGGCCGCGGAGCAGCGACTTCGCGCGCTTCATGGCCCGCCACGGCGCCGAGAAGATCGCCAACGCCCGCCACGAGCGGGTGGAGCTGAGCGAGATCGCACGCGCGCTCTTACCGCTGCTGGACGGCGAGCACGACCTCGCGGCGCTAATCGCCGCCGGTGAGGCTGCAGCTCCCGGCGCATCTCGCAAGCAGATCGAGGACGAGCTGCGCTGGCTGGCCCGCGTCGCGATGCTCGTGGCGTAACCGCCAAAAGCACCTGAGCTCCCTGCTCACACACGGATAGAGAGAGGGGCGGGCCTTTCGGCTCGCCCCTCTCTTAGCGTCTTCCCACCCTCTTTTAACTCGTCGTGACAAGCGCCTGCGAAGCTGGCTACGCAGCCTCCGGTGTCTGCCCCTTGAGCACCAGCAGCCCCAGGAATGCCCCCAGCGCCACGTGGCTCAGGCCCAACAGCACCACGATGGCGCCCATGCCCACGACGAGGTCGCTGACCTTGAACGCCAGGTAAGACTCCATCAGTGCCGTGCGCAGCGTCACCGAGTTCAGATAGACGGCCCGGTTGGGGTCGTTGCGGTCCAGCTCGGCGTAAGTCTTGCCGCCCGTCGTTTCCAGGATGTGCGTGCGGATCACGTCAGCCTGCGCCTGCGCCTCCGCCGCGCTATCGACCTCCGCCAACGGGATCCCGGCGTCCTCCGACGTAATGATCCGTTCGTCCGCCAGGGTGTCGCGTACCTCGTTGTGAGCCATACGGCCCTCGTACATCATGAATCCGCCCGCCGCGATCAAGACGACTCCGAACGCGATGGCGCCAATCCATGCCCACTTCGTTACCAGCTTCAAAGTTCTCCTCCAACTAGTAGCTCTTGGGAGCTTCAACATGAATTGTAGGGCCACAACCGATCAGGGGTCAGTGCTTGACGCCCCATCTACGCCGCCAGGGCACGGACGCAAACTCAGGAAGAATCAGGACAATCAGGAAAGAAACTTAACCCTCATGACTCTTCCTCAGCCCAGGAACGGCTGCTCGTTGGCGTCGCAGCAGGCGAAGTAGACATCGCGGCGGCGAAACACTACGGGCGCCGCCTCGCCGCGCTGCAAGACGACCTGCGATTGAGTCACGTGTATCTCGGTAACGCCCGTGATCTCCTTCACTTCGCCTGAGCAGAGGTGTACGTACATGGTCCGCACGGCCTCGGAGGCCTGGACGCACTCCTGACACACCGGGTTCGCCGTGGGTTGCCTCGTTTCGTTCATATTGCCCGTCCCTTGCTGCATCCCGGCTGGCTGCGGTCTGCGAGTAGTCCTGATCGCAATCTAGCCACTACAGTCCTGAGACACAGGGGCCGATGAGCCCGATAGTCAGGGGCCGTTTGCCACATCACTGCACCCGCCCATCGTGCTGTAGTGGACGCATCACACTCAGAAAGGAACTGTCATGTATCAGAGAATTCTAGTCCCGCTGGACGGCTCACAGACCGCGGCGTTGGCCGTGGAGCACGCGAAGGCGCTGGCCCAGAAGTTCGGTTCTACCATTCACCTGGTGCGCGCGGTGCACACCCTGGGCGAGCTGGCGGAGGTCGCGACTCCTTCGCTGGCGACGACAGCCTTCAGCCAGGACGTGGTGTCCCGGCAGGACGCCGCAGGAGAGCAGGCGGACGCGCGTCAGTATCTCGACAGCGTGCGCAGGGATCTCGAAGCCGAAGGCATCAAGGTTGAGAGCCGGGTCCGAGCCGGCGTGCCGGCAAAGCAGATCCTGGATGCGGCGGCCGCGGCGGCCGCGGACGTCATCGTCCTCACCGCTTACGGCGCCGGCGGTGCGCACACCCGTGACCGCGGGGCCGTCTTCGGCGGCGTCGCCGACGAGGTGCTGCGAGAGTCCCGTATCCCAGTGCTTCTGGTCCGGCCGTAGCGCTGTCGTAGAAAGGAACCATAGTCATGAGGTGGTTAGCCGCACTCGCAATCGCGTTCGCTCTGGCTTTGGTGCCGGCCTCGTCCAGCGCTCAATCTCCCGAGGATGACGAGGATGGGTTCATCCTGAGGGTCACCGGTGACGTCGTGATCGCCGCGGATCAGCGCGTCAGCTCTATCGTTGTGATCGACGGCAACCTGACGCTGGCGGGCACGGTTACTGACTTCGTGCTCGTAATCGACGGTGACGCGCTGGTCAGCGGCTCGATCGAAGGCGACCTGACGGTCATCGACGGCGACATCGAGCTGACCTCGAGCGCAGTCGTCGACAACGTCAACTCGATCCAGGGCGACATCCGACGTGCCCAGGGGGCCACCGTCAGCGGCGACATCCACGAGCGCGACAACTTCCAGTTCTTCTGGGCGGTCGCCGGCGTCTTCTCGATCCTGTTCTGGCTGGGCATGACGGTGACCATGGTGGCCTCGGCGCTGGTGTTCGCGCGCTTCGGGGCGCGTCAGCTAACCGATGCCGCCACGTTGATGACCGGCGACATCGTTAACTCGATCATTGGCACCGTGTTCCTCTGGGTCGGCGGGCCTATGCTGGCAGTGCTCGCCTTCGTCACCGTGATCGGCATACCGCTAGGCCTCGGCATCGTGCTGTTCCTGCTGCCGGCGCTGGGCTTCCTTGGCTTTCTGGTCGCGGGCACGCGCCTGGGCATGTTCGTCCTCGGCCTCGGCGGCCGCCCGCGGGACCGGCGCCCCTACCTGGAGGCCGCGCTGGGTACGCTGCTCCTTCAGTTGCTGATCCTCGTGCCCGTAGTCGGCGCCATCGCTGCTTTCCTCGCAGGAGTCTGGGGCGCCGGGGCGCTGGCGTTCGTGATCTATCGTGGCTCCGGCGGCAAAGGCTTCGAGCCAGAGACGGCGCCGGCAGCGACTGCGCCCGCCGGGACCTGAGGAGCCCGTCATGAAGATCCTCGTGGGCTACGCATCCAAGTACGGCGCCACGGACGGCATCGCCGAGCAGATCGCCGCCGTGCTCAACAGCGCCGGCCACGACGCTACCCTGTCCAACCTCGACAACGCGCGCACCGAGGGTTACGACGCCTTCGTCATCGGCAGCGCCCTCTACGCCGGCAACTGGCTCAAGAGCGCCCGCCGCTTCGTGGAAACGAACCGCGACACGCTCGCCTCACGCCCCGTCTGGCTCTTCTCATCCGGGCCGATCGGCGACCCGCCCAAACCGGAGGGCGAGCCCCTGGGCGTCCTCGCGATACGAGAGGCCGTGCAGGCGCGCGAACACCATGTCTTTGCCGGCAAGCTGGAGAAGCGGCGTCTCAACCTGGTCGAGAAGGCACTGGTCTCTGCGCTCAAAACCCCTGACGGCGACTTCCGGGACTGGGCCGCGGTGCGCGCCTGGGCTGAGGGCATCGAAGCGGGCCTGCAGATAGAGGTCGCGAGATGACTACGCCGAAGCTCAATCGCGAATGGCACCTGGCCAATCGCATGCCCAGAAACCCCACGCGTGAACAGCGCTACGCCTGGCACCTGGAGCACGAGAAGTCTTGCGCCTGCCGCAAGATGTCGGACAAGCTGCGCCAGGAGATCGAAGCCTGGCGGCAACCCTGACCCGACAGCCTGGGACGACAGGAGGTCGGCCGCTTCCGCTGCGGCCGGCCTCCTGTGTTACTTCTGCGAAGTGCGAGTCTACTTTGCCCGAACCACCAGGACGGGCGCTTCGCCACCGAGCAAGCGGTCCGTGATGCTGCCTAGCGCCGCGCGCGCGAGGCCGCCGCGGCCGTGCGTCGTCATAATTACGAGGTCGATGGCTGCCTTCTCGGCGTACATCTCGAGGGACATGGCCGGGCTGCCGACCAGTACCTCGGTGTGCACGCCACCCGGAGCTCTGATACGCTTCGCGATTCCAGCCACGTACTCCGTGGCGGCCTCCTGCAACGTGTCGATCAGCTGCGGCGTGTAGGAGGATTCCATCATCAGCCCATCGCCATACGCCGTTAAGTTGATTACACGTACTACGTGCACCTCGGACTCGAAGGCGCCGGCATAGCGCTGCACCGTCGCCAGCGCCTGCTCGGCCAGATCCGATCCGTCCACAGGCAGCAGGATCTTCTTGAACGGCGGTACCGCGCCGGCCTCCAGCCAGCCCTCGGTATCGCCAGCGCGCGGCCCGACGACCAGCGTCTCGCAGCCGGCGCCGCGGATCAGCTTGTCTGCCACGCTGCCGATCCGCCAGCGGGAGATGCCGGAGCGCCCGTGCGTCGAGACGACCAGAAGGTCCGTCTTGCCGGCGTGCAGGCGCTCCAAGATCGCCTCCGCCGGGTTGCCCTTGAGGACCTCCGTGGCGACCTGGATATTGTGATGCTTGTGCATGTCCGCCGCGATCTCGTGCAAGTATGTCTGGAGCACGTTCGCTTCGCGATCAGATGCCTCCGACTCCGCAAGCATGCTGACGTCCTCTTCCGGGTTGACGACGCTCACCAGCGTCAGGTTGAACCCGTCGAGGCGGGAGAGCGACGGCACGAAAGCTAGACTGCGTTCTGCCAGGCGAGAGCCGTCCAGCGGGATCAAAACGTTGTGAGCCAATGCTTGCTTCCCTCTCTGTGTTGGCCGGGCGTCCAAGAGTCACGGCCGAGATGGCCGGATTACCCGACGAAACCAGCTTACCTCAGGCGCCCGCCGCAGGCAGAGCCTAACGACATACCCGCTCAGGCCGAATGGCCCCTGATCTACTCCGGCGAACGCCCAGAACCTGGGCGACTTGCCTACCCAACGAGAGCCGTTTGGCTCTCAAAATCCAGCGAGACACTTGCGATTCTCTAAGTATGAACACGCGGTCCTCAAATTCAGACGGGCACGATGGAGCTGCGAACCCGCACGCCGACCTCCTGGACCGCACGATCCAGGGGCTCTACGGTCTTGGCCTTAAGCTTGAGTACTGCATCGTCCTCGTCGACGAATCGCCTGAGCAGGCGCGTGCCGCTCTCGATGCGGCGATTACCGATCTTGGCGAAGTGATTGATACAATGCGCCGCCACATGCAAACCCTGCGCTGATTGACGTAGGCTGGCGATATCACGGCCAACGCCCGAGAACAATTGGGGGACACGATGCCTGAAACTCAAGTCCGCGTCATGCTAGTCGACGACCATGAGGTTGTCCGGGAAGGGTTGAAGGCGCTCCTCAACCGCCGCGACACGATGACGGTCGTTGGCGAAGCCGGGACCGTCGCCCAGGCCGTCGAGGTCGCGGCGCGCGAACGGCCGGACGTGGTGGTTATGGACCTGCGCCTGCCCGACGGCACCGGCATCGAAGCCTGCCGCGAGATCCGTTCTCAGCTGCCCGATACGAAGGTGATCATGCTCACCAGCTACGCCGATGAGGACGCCGTGATGGCGTCCATCCTCGGCGGCGCCTCCGCCTACCTGCTCAAGCAGACGCGCGGAAGCCAGCTCGCGGAGGCGATCCTCGGCGTGGCGCGCGGCGAGTCCATGCTCGACCCGCAGGTAACCATGCGCGTTCTGGAAGAGGTGCGTAAATCGGCAGCTGGCAAGGCGTCCACCGCGCCGGAATCGCAGCTAAATGAGAACGAGCGGAAGATTCTGCTGTTGATCGCCGAGGGCAAGACGAACCGCGAAATTGCCACCGAGATCTACCTCAGCGACAAGACGGTTAAGAACTACGTCTCCAACATCCTCAGCAAGCTCAATATGAAGCGACGCTCGGAAGCCGCTGCTTACATCGCGCGGCGCACTCCGGAAAAAAGTTGAGCTAGTCAGTCGCCCTGACTCGACCGGATCGGGAAGTGGACCGTCAAATGGGTGCCCTTGCCCGGCGCGCTCTCAAGGTTGAGTTCCGCATCCACGGACCGCGCCCGCGCCTGCATGTTGCGCAGGCCGCGGTGGCTCTGGCCCCGATCAGCATGCATGTCGAAACCAACGCCGTCATCGTCGATCTCCAGCTGACCAGCTCCGCCGTGAAGCTCCAGGCGCACGTTGACCCGGGATGCGTGAGAGTGCCTCTGGATGTTGCTGAGGCTCTCGTGGAGGATGTTGTAAACGGCCAAAGAAGTTGTCAATTCAACCGTTGCATTGCCGCGAATGTCCAGCGCTGTCGCAATCTGTGCGTTCTGGCCGAACTCGGTCGTGAGGTTGCTCACCGCCTCGGCCAGGTTACCGCCGAACTCGCGCGGCCGCAGGTCGAAAATGTAGCTACGGATGTTGCGTAACACACCGTGTAGCTGGTCGATGACGCGCTCGATCGCTCGCTGGCTGCCGTGGGGCCCTTGCTCTGCTTCGTCCAGCGCCAGCTCCAGGGCCAGCGTCGCGGCGTAAATGTCCTGCATGATGCCGTCGTGCAGGTCCATCGCAATGCGGTCGCGCTCTCGCTCTGCTTCCAGCTCCGCGGCCAGCGCCTTGCGTTCGTCTTCCAGGCCTTTTCGTTCCGTTACATCGCGGACGACGGCGGTGAACAGGGTGCGGTCCTGGGTCTTCAGGGGGCTGAGGCTGATCTCCAGCGCAAACTCGCTGCCGTCCTTGCGACAGCCCACCAGGTCCAGCCCGAGGCCCATCGGCCGTACCTTGGGTTCGCGGACGTAGGCCTCCCGGTGTGTCTGATGCACCCGCTGCAGCCGCTGCGGGATCAGCGTGTGCACCGGCAGGCCGATCAATTCGTCGCGCTGGTAACCAAACATCTGCTCTGTGGTGTGGTTGGCGAGGACAATCGTCCCCTCCTCGTCAACGACCACGAAGCCGTCAGGAGCTGAGTCCAGAAGATCACGAATCGGCAGCGTTTCGTTCGTCACCGCTTGCTTTGACTAGAAGTTGAATCTCCCGCAGCCATCCTTTTACTAAGGTAGCACGATTGACGTACCCCCCCGTCTGGCTCCACATTCCTTGAAGGTTCGTAGAAGGCCACCCTCAGTCTGGGTTTGAGGCATGAGAGTGCGAGCCCGGACGCCACAGCGAAAGCACCTCCATCGCCACGACGCCGGAGACGAAAAGCGCAGCGCCCAGGGCCAGCACGTCGAGTTCGAGGTTGGCTACCTGCAACGCCACCAGCGCCAGCCCGGCCAGCGGCAGCAGGGGCAACCTGCCAAGCGTCAGCGGGGCGCGGAACGGCCTCGGCGTGTCGGGTTGGTTGTAGCGCAGCACCAACAGCGAGACGCAGACGGCAGCGAACGCCACGTAGACCGCGAAATTCGTAACGCCGGCCACGAACGCCAGCTTCCCCGTCATCGCGAAAGCAGACGCCAGCAGCATCGATATCGCGATCGCGCGCATCGGCGTCTGCCTGGCGGGATAGACCCAACCCAGGAAGCGCGGCAGCGCGTCCGTACGCGCCATGCCGTAGATCATGCGGCTGGCCGCCACGAGCAGCAGCAGCATCGTGTTCGCGGTCGAGAACAGCGCGATTACCGTGACGACGTCGGACGCGCGATCGCCCAGTACGTCCTGGGCCACGGCCGCCAGCGGCGCATCAGACGCCGCCAGCGCCTCAGAGCCCAGCACGCTCACGGCGGAAATCGCGACCAGGATGTACAGCACCGTCGTGACCGCGATCGACAGGACCATGGCTAGCGGCACCGTACGCGTCGGGTTTTCGGTCTCCTCCGCCAGTGTGGCGATCTCCGAGAAACCGATGTAGGCGAACATGACCAGCGCCGCCCCGCTCAGGACGCCGGTAGCGCCGGTGTCGAAGGTCGTCAGGTCCGCGTCCGAGAAGTGCGGCACGCCTACGGCGATCACGAGCACGAGGCCACCCACCTCCACCAGCGTGCCGACGATCATCACCTTGACCGTCTCCTCGACACCGATGAAGGCGACGAGCATCGCCACCGCCAGCGCGACGATAGCCGCGATGGTGGGGCTGACGTCGATGAAGGTGCCCAGGTAGCCGCCGAAGCCCAGCGCCACCGTCGCCGCCGCGATGATGTTGCCGATCACCATCAGCCAGCCCACGACGAAGGCGGGCCTCGGCCCCAGTGCCTGGCGTGTGTATTCGTGATCGGCTGCGCTGTGCGGGAACATAGACGCCAGCTCCGCGTAGCACAGGCCAATCACGGAGGCCACAACCGCCGCGATCACAAACGAGAGCCAAATGCCACTGCCGGCCTCATCCGCCACCGCGCCCACCAGCGCATAAACGCCGGCGCCCAGGATGATGCCGATTCCTGCCAGTGTCGTTTCTACGAGCCCCAGGCTCCGCCGCAGGGGCCGCTCAGGCTGCGTCACCCGATCACCGAGAGCGCGATGACGAAGTAGACCAATATCGAGAGCAGGTCCTGGATCACGGTTGCCAGCGGCCCGCTGCCGAAAGCCGGGTCGAAAGAGAGACGCGTCATCAGCCAGGGCAGGGCCATCGCCACCAGCGTCGCGCAGGCCGTGGATGCCATCAACGACGCCGAGATCGCGATGGAGAGGTCGGTCTTGCCAGTGACCAGCAGCGCCATTGGGAACATCGCCAGTGAGAGCAGCAACCCCACCACGACGCCGGTGAGCAACTCCAGTCGCAGGATTTGTCTCACCGAAACCCCGACCGAGAGGCCGCGGATCACCAGCGTCTCGGTCTGCGTGCCCACCGCGTCCGCCATATAGACAATCCCCGGCAGGAAAAAGGCCAGAGCCACCGTCTCCTGCAGTTCCACCTCAAAGGCGCTGACGATGCGCGCCGAAAGCACGGCGCCCAGCAGACCCAAGAGCAACCACGGCGCCCGGTGCAACACGCGACGCGCCACCGCCTCCTCGCTGGCCGTACGCGCCTGTCGCGTCCCGTCCAAGAAGCCGCCCAGCCGCGCCAGGTCGATCTCGTGCTCGCGCACCAGCAGCGGCATCAGACTTACGGCCGGTACCAGAGCTACGAAGCGCCGCTCCTCGTCCTCCACCACGATCACCTCGGCGCCCGAGTGCGTCGCCAGCCAGGCCGCCCGCTCAGCCCGCGACGTAGCCTGCACCAACGTCATCGGCGGCCTCGCCAGCGAGCCGGCCGTGGCTTCCGGCGCCGCTCTCAGCAGCTCCGCTGTGGACAGGATGCCCTGGATGCGACCGCCCGCGCACACCGCCAGCCAGAGCGGCAGCGGTTCCGGCCCGCTACGGAGGCGCTCGATCACGGAGGCGACGGTGTCTTCTGGCTCCGCCGTCAGCGCCTGTGCCGCGTATGCCCCGATCTCGGACTGGTCCGGACCGTCATCGAATGCCGCTTGTTTCATGCTCACTACCTCTGTTGTCACTCAGCCTAAGCGAGGCCACCGGTCCGCCCGGAAGAGACTAACGTTCCCTGCCGACGGGCGTTGTGGCTCTGGGGCGCAGCGTCGCATAAAACTCTGGTGAACTCTCGCCGTACCCCAACAGGGGCCGTTTGGCCCGCCGCCTTTGTGCCCTTTGGGAGTGACGAGGCCACCAGCGCATCTCGGATCATGGCTTCGTGGCAGAAAGTCGGCGTCGTTGTGGCATGATGCCTGGTCCTTCTGAAGGAGCGCAATCCTGATGGCAGTGGCAAGTCCTCGTAAGCCGCTTGGTCTTTGGACCAGCAGCGGGCTCGTGGCGGGCAACATGATCGGCTCCGGCATCTTCCTCTTGCCAGCCTCGCTTGCCCTTTACGGGCCGATCAGCCTTGTCGGCTGGGTGGTGACCGCCACCGGTGCGTTGCTGCTGGCGCTGGTGTTCGCCAACCTCGGCCGCGCCTACCCCAAAACGGGCGGGCCGTACGAGTACAGCCGCCGCGCCTTTGGCGACTTCATCGGCTTCCAGGTCGCCTGGGGCTACTGGATCGCGGTCTGGGCCGGCAACGCGGCCATCGCGGTCGCGGCCGTCGCGTACGCAGCCGAATTCTGGGACCCGTTGGCAGACACGGCGATCGTTGGCGCCGCCGCCGCTATCGCCTGTATCTGGAGCCTCACTCTGATCAACCTGATCGGCGTCAAGCCCGGTGGCCAGGTCTCCTTCGTCACCACGGTCCTGAAGCTCGTACCCCTGATCGCGATCGCCACGATCGGCCTCTTCTACATCGATGGCGACAACTTCACGCCCTTCAACGCCAGCGGTGGCTCCTGGTTCAGCGCCGTTCGCGCCGCAGCGCCCCTGACCTTGTGGGCCTTCATCGGCCTCGAGTCGGCGACCGTCCCGGCTGAAGATGTCGAGAACCCTTCGCGGATCATCCCGCTCTCGACCATGCTCGGGACCGTGGTCACGACGGTCATCTATATCCTCAGTACCGTAGTGGTGTTCGGCGTGATCGCTTCGCCGGTCCTGGCGGAATCGACAGCGCCATTCTCCGATGCAGCCAAGCAGATGTGGGGCTCCGACTTCGGTCGCGCGGTGACGGTGGGCGCCGTGGTCTCCGCTTATGGCTGCCTCAACGGCTGGATCCTGCTCTCGGCGCAAGTACCGCTGGCGGCGGCCCGCGATGGCCTCTTCCCTTCGGTCTTCGCCCGCGTTAGCTCCCGCGGCGTGCCGTTCGTCGGCCTCATCGTCTCGAGCGTCCTCGCCTCGGCGCTGCTGCTCACGAACTACACCAACGGCCTCGTCGACGCCTTCACCGAGATCCTGCTGCTCGCGACCCTGACCACTCTCGTCCCTTACGCCTTCTCTTCGATGGCGCAACTACTGCTCCTGGTCAGCGACCGTGAGTCCTTCTCGGCGAAGAACTTCGTGCGTGACGCCGTCATTGCCGCGGTCGCCTTCGCCTATTCGCTCTGGGCCATTGGCGGCGCCGGCGACGAGGTCGTGTTCAAGGGCTTCCTGCTAATCCTCGGCGGCACGCCTGTCTACGTCGCCATGCGCTGGTACCAGCTGCGCAAAGGCGCCACGGTCACTCAGCCGGCCCCGGTGGCTATGGGCCGCGCCGGCGTCCTCGCTGCCCGCATCCAGAACGAAGATGGTATCTGAACCGGCTCCCGGAACAGGAGTTTAAGAAGGAGACTACGATGACCAGCGCAAACGGCAACCTACCGAACCGTCGACGCGTCCTCATCCTGGGCGCCGGCGGGCGCGACTTCCATAACTTCAACACCGTGTTCCGTGACGCACCCGGCTACGAAGTCGTGGGCTTCACAGCCACTCAGATCCCGAACATCGACAATCGGACGTATCCGGTTGAACTGTCGGGCCCCTTGTACCCGGCCGGCATCCCGATCTACTCCCAGGACGATCTGGAGGAGCTTATCGGCTCCCTGATGGTCGACGAGGTCGTGTTCTCCTACAGCGACATCTCTCACCTCAACCTGATGCACCTGGCATCGCGAGTCGTTGCGGCTGGCGCCGACTTCCGCCTCCTTAGCGCCCGCTCCACAATGCTTCAATCCACCCGGCCCGTCGTCTCGATCTGCGCCGTACGCACCGGCTGCGGCAAGAGCCCGCTGGCCCGCTT
>CAZNHI010000034.1:0-11667 GCA_964572535.1 uncultured Dehalococcoidia bacterium | reverse complement strand
CCAGATGCGCGCCGCCACCGGCACCGCCTCCCTGCTCTCCACCGAGGCCGTCGACGCCATGTACACCATGGCCGGCGCCAGCTCCATCTACGCCACCAACCGCCTCGACCGTTGCTTCCGCGACGTCCACACCACCATCTCCCACGCCGTAGGCGGCATCAACGGCCTCACCGTAGCCGGCCGCTACTACCTCGGCCTCGGCCTCTAACCAGCCGCTAGCAGCCGCGGCCCTCACGCGTCCACTCAATATTCTCTTATGTCTGGTTACAAGATCAGAAGGTAGTGTTTCTCGCAGGCAATGTGTAACGTCAGGCTGCCTCCAAAGGTTTAGGTAATTACAAGATCGGCCAACGTGCGCCCGGAAGAACTATGCTTCATTCCATTAACCTTTTGCGGAGTCCAGGCGTTTTCATACCAGCGGGGACGAACAGGCTACGTGCCTATCAGTGCGCATCTTGCATGGCGCGGTAGCTGGAGTTGTAGTGGCCGAAGGCTCAGCCAACCCGCGCCGTGGCAGAAAAGAAAAGCGCGTACTGCTTTCGCGGTATTGCATTCCGCACTACGCGGTTTCCAGTTCTGACCTCTTAGCCCGCGACGTCGCTCCGCACGTCTGTTGCAGGTCCGATGAGGACTTGGTTGTTCGCTCAATCACGCAATTCTCGCGGGATCTAATCGAAACCCCGGGTGTGGCCGCATTTGCCTTTTGTTCCTCGCATGAAGATCCATTTCCAACTACGTTGACTGTAGCCATCTGCCTCAAGCAGCTGACGCGGTCCGAAGAATCAATTGCTGCCAAGAGAATCGGCGAGCTCGACGCCGAGCTTGCGGAGCGCATCGGGCTAATTATCTCCGGCGAGCTCCAGTTTCTCGACGCCGAGGACGATTCCGTTGAAGGACTTCAACGGATCGTACAAGAATATTGCGATGAGAACTCCCTAGAAGGTCTAGGCCTACTAACAGCCAAAGGCGAATAGGCGCGCTTTGCCGCCCGCTAGCCCAGTCTCACGTTCTATACGCTTGCTCTTCAGGTTAGGCCGTCGACGAAGCGGATTCGAGGGAAAAGACTGGTCGGCGAGCATTGTTCCCGACGAGGGCAGTCCAATCTTTTTCGTGGATGGCTTCGCGTCTAGTTCGAGCCGCATCGTCACAAGTTTTTCGGAGTACATTCCGTGGCTAGAAGACCTTGACCATTCGTACATCACTCACAGTGACCGTTTGCATGGCTTCAGCTACAGCAGGCCGGGCAAGCACTACGGTCCTCGCAATACAAACATTCAACTCAAGGGCCGTGCGAGGGTGCTATTTCGAAGATACGCGCCATCAGCTGGACGGGAATCCACATATGTAGCGTTTAGCTTTGGAGGGCCATTGACTCTCATCGGCCTCCTTGAGGCCATGGAGTTGAGGCCGGACGTTCACGAGGCCCGAACGGTCACCAAATTAACCTGCCCCCTTGTCGTCCTGGTTCAGCCTGCGCTCTGTCTGAGTAACCTCTACTTGGCCTCAGCTGCCGCCACGCCTTCTCTGCGAAGGCCCACGCCAGTTCGTGAATTCCTCGTTGATGGCGAAACCCTTTGGCAAAGGTTCTTGGAATGCCTGGCACGCCTTCACGCGAGGGAAGTCCGTGTTGTCCTGCTCTACTGGTCGAGCGACGTTGTACTTAGCTTTTCGGAGGATCAACTCTCTCAGATACGAGAACAGGGTGCTGTTACCGAGGAGCTCGACCTCACGTTTGAAAAAGGCCTCGACCCGTTCGAGGAGCATTGCCTCGTCCGCTCTCACATCAAGACCCAGGAGCGTCTGGCGTTCTACCTGTCGTAAGCTGGAATGGTCTTCTTCAGGTTCGACCGCCTTATGTCTGGTTACACGATCTGTACTTATTGCCACATCGGCCGTCGTTACCTCCCACGCCGTAGGCGGCATCAACGGCCTCACCGTAGCCGGCCGCTACTACCTCGGCCTCGGCCTCTAACCAGAAGTGCGCGTCCTTAAGCGGCGGTTTGCTCCAGCGCCGCAGCGCCTGCCACCAACCACCACCTCGGCCTCGCCCCTGGCTAAGGCGCCGTAGCCAGTTCCAGCCGCCCCAGCTCCTCACCGAATATCCACGCCGGCAGCTGCACGAACACGGTCGGCTCGCCGATCTCCATCTCGATGAACTTGCCCGTGTAGTTGGGGTCATAAGCGATCTGCAGCAGCGCTCCCGGCGAGCTCGGCGGCGTGAACCACCCCGGCGCCTCAAACGCATGCGCCTTCAACACGGCCGGCCAGGGAATCTCCACGCTGGGAAAGAACCAGCTCAGCACCGGCAGCCCTGAAAACATCGTCGTCAGATGCAGCGCCTCCGGCGTCACCGCCACGCGCAGGCTGCCGCCCACGAAGCGCATCTTCACCTTGTGAAACTGCGGGTGGTTCACGCTCACCAGCGCCATCTGTCCCGTCGCGCACATTGTCCACTTCCCGGCGAACGGCACCGCCGCCCGATAGCGCTTCGCCAGCGCCCGCCAGCCCGTCTCCCCGATCAGGTAGAACACGGCCACAGGTATCGCGATCGCGAAGGCCACCACGAACACGACCTCGAAGATCGCGGGCACGCCTCCCTTGAACACCAGGATGCCGCCCAGCCACGCCGCCACAGCCAGCGGCACGATTATCTTTGCGTTCTTGTTCGGGTCAAACTTCATATCGCCCCCCGTCTGTCGTTGCGAGTCAGCCCGCAGCAGTCCCACCCCTGTCGTTGCGAGCCAGCCCTCAGGCGGCGAAGCAACCTCGGTAGGCCTCCGGACCGCACACCACCTCTCGCCCTCCAAAAGCAGCAACCAACCGTCGTTGCGAGCCATCCCGCCGCAGCGGGAGGCGAAGCAACCTCGGCGCAGTCTCCCAACACCCGTCGTTTATGGCCCCCTCTTCGTCGACGGTGAGGGGGGTGAGGTTTACCCCGTCGTCCTCAACCCTTCGCCCCCTTCGCCCCCTGCGCCCCTTCAGCGGGGTCCGGGGTGTGCGCCCGGTCTTCCAACGCCCAGCCCGGGGGACTGCACCACCCCGTCCTACCCAGCCGCCCCATTGCGAGGAGCGTCCCGCGACGCGGCAATCTCGGCGAACCCTCCCGTCGCCCCCTCACTCCCAACGCAGTCTCCCAACACCCGTCGTTTATAGCCCCCTCTCCGTCGACGGAGAGGGGGTTGGGGGTGAGGTTTACCCCGCCGTCCTCAACCCTTCGCCCCCCAGCGCCCCTTCAGCGGGATCCGGGGTGTGCGCCCGGTCTTCCAACGCCCAGCCCGGGGCGTCTCCGGTCTTTCAACACCCGGTTAAGCGCCCCCCTGCGCCCCTTTAGCGGGGTCCGGGGCGTCCCCGGTCTTTCAACGCCCTACCCGGTCTTTCAACACCCAGCCCTGGGTCGGAACAGGCTCGTTTGTCCTGGTGTGATAATGTAGGCACCGCTCGTGGCCTGTCTAGCCCAGCACGACGCCTCATAAGTGGTCGTTTTGACGCGGCTAATCTCCCCGGCGTCAATTCCACCGCATCCATTGGTTAGACTAACCTGACTCCTGTTCCAGCGAGTGTGTTGAGACCGAAAGGGCCACAGATGAAATTCGTAACACGCAGAATACCTTTCGTCGCTACCATCCTTCTCATCGCCCTCAGCGTTGCCTGCGGTGGTGGCGATTCCGATTCCCCAGCGTCTGATACAACGCCATCTGCCAGTGGCGATACCCAGAACCCGACGCCGGGCCCGACGCAGGCGACAGGCAGCTCCGGCGGAGGCCGGATCGAGCAGGCAGGCCTCGTCAACAATTGGAATGCCAGCAGCCAACCCGATCCGAGTCGGGTCTTCACCACGAGCTTCAAGACCACCGACGATGAGATCGATGTCGCGTTCAAGCTTTCAGACGGCGCGGCCGCAGACGTCTCAGCTGAGTGGAAGGTTGATGGCAAATGGCTTGTCCTGCCTGGAGCCCTCAAACTCAGAGCCGAAGGCGGCAAATGGTCAAGCTTCACCTTCACCCCAAAGTCCACCTATTTCAACTCAGGAGACTACGAAGTCGCGCTCGGAATCGTGGGGGCCACGGAAAGGAAGACCCTCAAGTTCAAGATCGTCCCGGAATCGGTCGGCGGCAAGTTCGACCAGGCTGGCCTGGTCAAGAAGTGGGATCAGTCCGTGCGCCCCGAGCCCAGCACCTTTACCACCAGCTTCTTGCCCAGCGACAAGACCGTCTACGCAGCCTTCACGCTTGCCGCTGGAAGTCCCGCTGAGGTCACCGCTACCTGGAAGTACAACGGTCGTGAACTCGTCTTCGGCGATGTCCCCGTTCTTAATGTCGAGGGCGGACGCTTCGCCTCCCACTACTTGACCCTGGAGCGGTACCCCGCCGGCGACTATGAGGCGGTTTTGTCCATTAGCGGCACAAGTCAGTCGAAGTCTCTAAAATTCACCGTAACCTCGAATGCCCCGGCCGACGCGACAAAATTCGAAGCGGCCGGTCTAATCAACCGCCTCGATCCGGGCGTCGAGCCCAACCCCAACGCCTTTGCGACATCGTTCAAGCCCAGCGACCAGAAGATCTTCGCCGTTTTCAAGCTGGCGGGCGGGACGGATGCACTCACCTGGGTCACAGCCGTGTGGAAATACGAAGGCGCCGTCATGTACGAAGCCTTGGACAGCATGGCGCTGGAAGGCAGCGGTTGGTACAACAGCGTGCTCAGCCTCGGCACCACACCACCCGGTGACTACGAAGCCGTGATCACCATCCTCAAGACAGGCGAGACGAAAACGCTCAAGTTCTCCGTGAAGTAAGCATAGCTCTCAGACTCCATCGTAGTGCCCGCCGCACCCCCGTCTGCCGTTGCGAGCCAGCCCGCCGCAGCCCTACCCCTGTCGTTGCGAGCCATCCCGCCACAGCGGCAGGCGAAGCAACCTCGGCGAACCCTCCCGTCGTCCCCTCACTCCCAACGCAGTCTCCCAACACCCGTCGTTTATAACCCCCTCTCCGTCGACGGAGAGGGGGTTGGGGGTGAGGTTTACCCCGTCGTCCTCAACCCACGCCCCCTGCGCCCCTTTAGCGGGGTCCGGGGTGTCCCCGGTCTTTCACTGCCCCAGATCAAGCGCCGTCAGTGGGTGCGTCGGCACTCGTCGGCGTCTCAACTGCTTCTGGCACGGCCGGCACGGCTGGACCTGCCGCCACAGGCGCCGCTACCGGGGCAGCCACGCCAGACGGGAGGACCTCGAGCCGGGTCGCCAGGGAGATCAGCTGGGCGTAATCCACCTCGCTAACGTAGGGGGCTTCTCCGGAGCGCGTCGACCGCCAGGCCGCGAAGTACACAGACCGGCGCAGACCCACGTAGCAGTCCGCGGCCAGCAGCCGGGCTATCCCCGGCCAGGAGGTACTGCGGCCGAGCATCTGGCGAACGCGCCCGAACGGGACCGGCGGGAACCTCCGGTCCTGCTTCCCCACCCAGCGCAGGATCATCGACTCGACAGCCACAACAGCGACTGCGCCGGCGATCAAGGCCAGCATGGGCAGCCTGCCGCCCATTGTCAGGTCCCGGACAGTGTCGTAGAACCACGGCACGCCGCTGCCGCTCGCGCGATTCAACAGGAACTGTGTACCAAATTCGCTCGTCGTGAACTGGTTCGCCATCAGGTGGTTCGTGAAGGCGAGCAGCGGGCCGGCCAGCGCGATCGGCCAGGCCCAGCGCCACTGACGCAACATCACGGCCGCACCAATGCTCAGGCCGCTCAGCGCGCCCCACAGCGCGTGGTTGAGAGCAAAGTAGCTTTCGAGAGGCGAGATCGTCGGGAGGATCAGGCTCCAGGGCGTCGCGGCGCCCCAGCCGTCACCCGACACCAGGATCTCGCCGAAATCTGCATCCTCGTGGAAGGAGACGCCGGCCCCGACCATGAAGCCGAGCAGCAGCCCATCGCTGATCGACGGGTGGCGATAGCCGCTTCGACCAGCGAGCAGCAAGAAGATCGCGACGGGCGCCAGTTTGAGCGCCTCCTCCAGGAACGGCCCCAACCAGACCACCTGGAACTCGCCGTCCATCTCGGCGCCAAACAGGCTCGCAAGCTGGGTCTCGAACAGGTACGCGACGGCGTAGACGCTCCAGACGCCGATCAGCCAGAAGACGCCTAGGTTCGAGAGCGAGACGGTGCGCGACCCCGACGTCAGGACGAGCAGGCAGCCGAGGACGAAGGCGTGATGCGCCAGCCCGCCCAGGACCTCGTCGACGCCAGGCTTGAAGAAGAAGCCGATATCCAGCAACAGGGCGGCGACGGCGACACCGATGCCCACCAGGCCGATTAGACGCCAGCGGTCCCTCTGCCACATGTTCCCAACGGCGCTCATGTTGCGTTGACCTCCAGGCGGTGGCTACTCACGCTTACCAGTAATGCCCCCACGGATGCCACGGTTCAAGAAGTGTCCGCCCTGCTCCTGCCACGTAGGTTGCGGAGGACCGGCAGTGCTACCCCCTTGAGGCTGCTGCCTGGCTTGGTCTTGGAGGCGTTGGTGCTCTCTCAAAGCAGTCGCGGGGTCAGAAGGAGCGCTGCCCCCTGGCGGGACTGTTTGTTGAGGCGACGTGTCGGAGTACTGTGGGTTCTCCGTGTCGCCGACACCGGGCCGCGGCCACGGCCCGAAGAGGTCACTCAGCGCTAAACCCGTGCCGGCGGCGGCGGCGGCCTCCGCCGCCGTTGTACCGTCCGAGTTGGTGCCGATGTTGGCCAGATCAATATGAAGAAGCCAACCGAAGAGCATGTTCGCCAGATCGACTTCCATGTCGCAGCGCCTCCCTACGAGTCTTACGAGGGCTGCCTTGCCTCGTAAGTGGCGGGAGTATACACCAGAAGACGCCTGTCCGGTCGCAGGTTAGACACGCCCCGCGCTCACTTGGGCACCCCGCCCTTTACGGGTACGCGACCCTGCATTTATGACCTGGCAGGCAAGGACTCATCTAACCGCGACGTTGCCCTCAAAATCGAGGTCGATATAACCGACATCAACGCCAGGTTCACCATCGACTCGCCTCGCTAAAAGCCCCCGCTAGTCGCCGACCTTAAACGGGATCGTCGTGACCACAGTCCCGTTTTCCAGCAGCCGCACCTCGTAGCTGCCTTCCGGTAGCGCGCCGCCGAGCTCCAGCTTCAAGAGCCAGCCCGCGTCGCCTGCCTCCTTGCCCACCGCTTCGCCCTGCTCCAGCACCACGTCGCCTTCGTGATACCAGGTGTTGTCAATCCGTAGCGACTTATCAGCACCCGACCAGCGGTACCAGACCACCACCCGTTCTGTGCCCGCGGGAAACTGCGTCCCCGTCCGCTTCGGGTCAAACGAATCGCCGCTGCTCGTCCCCAGGCTCACTGCCTTGATCGCCGCGCTCGCTGACTTCGGCGCAAACTGGTCCAGCGCCGCGTCATCGCCCGCCGGGTTAGCCGTAGACGAGCACGCCAACGTGATCATTACCGCTACCGCCGCCGCCGCTACCAACGTCACCAACCGGATTCTGCCCACCGTCACACGCGTCTCCATTCGCTGCTATTTATCTTCTGCGCGCCGCATCACCTGCTTACGGACTCACCCTATCAGAACGTCCCCTCCAGAATGTACAGCCCACCCGTGAATCTCTCGATCGCGTAAATCAGCCCGTTCTCGTCCACGTACACGTCGTTCATCTGCGCCGCGTCGAAGCGCGAGCCCTCCGGCGCAGGCGGGATGTAGTAGCCCACCTCCACCGGCGCCCACGGGTTAGACACGTCGTGCACCCGCACCCCCGCGTTGAAGTACGCCCCGTACACCAGGTCGTCCGAACGCAGCGCCGTTGGCAGCGGGTGATTCTCGTGCAGGTTGTGCGCCCCGAACCGCCCACCTCGACCCGCAAATTCCCCGACAGGCGGCAGCGGCAGCGTCCCCGTGATCATCGGCCGCGTCTCGTCCCGCACGTCCACCACCCACACCGGCTTCGGCCAGTCCTTGCCTCCCGGCTGGATCGCCTCGTCACTGACGATCAGCGTGTCCTTGCTCAGCAGCGGCAGCACCGTGTGCGTAAACCCCGACATTGGCGGGTGGTAGTCCAGCCTGCTGATCATCTTCGGCCGGCTCTTGTCTGAAATGTCGAGGATAATCGCCCCGCCATCGATGTACCCCACGTACGCCCTGTCCGGCCGCTCCGGGTACACGTTGATGTTGTGCGTCCGGAATCCCATGTCGAACGTCTCGTGGCGCTCCGGCGGCGGCGCCTCGTCGCCCTCCATCGTCCCCGGCAGCCACCAGCGCCCAACCTCCCGCGGCTTCGACGGGTCGCGCACGTCGATGATCTGGTAGAACTGGTCGTCCAGCCGATTCGCCGGCGTCACGTCCGCCGCCCCGCTCGACACGTGGATGTACTCCCCGTCCACGAACCACAGGCAGTGCGACCCCCGCGAGTGCGGCCCCGACCGGTCCAGAAACGCGATCGACCGCGCCGCCGCCGGGTCCGACACGTCGAACAGCTCGATACCCGCCGGCTTCAGCCCCGGCTCGCTGGTCTGGTACGCCACCGCCAAAATGTCCCCCACCACGTCCAGCGAGTTCGACCGCACCTTCTCGTGCGGCAGCACCGTCTGCGCGATTACGACTGCCTCCGTCGGGTCAGACACGTCCACCACCGTGAAGTTCTTCGGCGCAGACTCATGCGCGATGTACAACACGCGCCGTCCGTCGCGCGTCTGCTGCAAAGCCAGCCCCTCGCCTCCGTTCCCGAAGCCGTTGAGGTTGTTGTGACTCAGCAGCCGCATATTCTTCGCTTCAGCCGTCCCGTTCATCTCAACTCCCTCCTGTCGTTGCCAGCTCGCCCATCTGTCGTTGCCAGCCATCCCGCCGCAGCGGGAGGCGAAGTGCATCCTGAGCACCGTCGAAGGGCAACCTCGGCACCCTCCGCCCTTCGCCAGCCCTCGAACCTCGAAGCTGCAGGATTCATCGGCAGTTATCGGCTTGACACACCCTTGATTCTGTGAGACACTGGCTTCAGTAGGAGAAGTCAGATGCACACAGAGTCTAACCCCAAGGGCGATCTTGTAAAGCTACAGCGCGGTCTACTCAGCGAAGCCGAAGCCCGCGCCATGCTTGAGCGGATACGGTGGGGCGACGATGGCCCGCGCTGCATCTTCCCCGACTGCGGCGGCGCTGAGGTCTACCGTATCGAGACTAAGGCCAGCGTCCGCAAGAACGGGCGGGCTGTCCCTGCACGCCACCTGTTCAAGTGCAAGGCGTGTAAGCGCCAATTCAGCGTGACCAAGGGAACCATCTTCGAGGATTCCAAGATTCCGCTGACAGTCTGGATAAGCGCCATGTACCGCATGTGCAGCGCCAAGCGCGGCGTCTCAGCTCACGAGATACACCGCCAGTACGGCATTGGCTATGAGGCCGCTTGGTTCATGGTTCACCGCATCCGGTGGGCCATGACGGAAAAGGGCGGCTCGCTCCTGAGCGGCGTTGTGGAAGCTGACGAGACGTACGTCGGTGGCAAGCCTCGCGGACACCGTAAAGGCATACAGCAAACGCTCACGCGCTCCGAAGTGATAAAGGCAGCCTGGGCGAAGAAAACGCCCGTTGTCGGCATGCTAGAGCGTGGCGGCCGGGTCCGGGCTCACGTCATGGATCACCCGATCAACCGCAAGCGGACGGAAGCTAACCTGTTGGCGAACATCGACGTTGAGAAGTCCGTGCTGATAACCGATGAGTTCTGGATTTACGGCGGGATAGACAAGCACCTACCGCATGGCGTGGTGACTCACAAGCGCGAGTACGTGCGCGGCACCACTCACACTCAGGGAATTGAATCCTTCTGGTCGATTCTCAAGCGCGGGCTGATTGGGACGTACTACCACGTCGATGCTGGTTACCTGAACCAGTACGTTCAGGAGTTCGCCTTCCGGCACAATCACCGGAAGATAAGCGACCAGGAACGCTTTACGGCGCTTTTGGGGCAGATTGACGGTCGGTTGACTTGGTACGTGGGGCAGAACGCGAAGGCCGACTCTTAGGCTGTTCCTTCGGGTATGGGCCGGCGTCTACAGCCTTCCGTAGCGCCGTCTCTATGTCGGCGTTGATCTTGATCGTGGTGTCTTCGTGCTTTTTATTAGAACTCATGTTCGACCAGACTGTTGACATCTATGCTTGGGACTGAGAAGATAGGGTCGCCCTTATAGCTCCCTTCCGCGTGGCTGTGGTGCACCTAACAACAAAGGCCACAAGAAGGGAGCACCTTCTATAACGTTTCCAGCCAAGCATACTCCTTCTTGAATCCGTCCAACTCGCTCAGGGGCATAAGCGTGAACCCCTGCCGAAGGACATTGCTATGGGGCTTTCTCCAAATCTTGCCCTTCCAGAGATCGATGTAGGAAGTCTCGTAGTTGCCGTACCTATCCGGTTGCAGCGCACAGAACGCGGCATGGGCCATTCCGTCTGCTAGGCTCAGTGGCGGGTGAGTCGTTGCCTTGGCAACGATCATCCGGTCCAGGTCAATGAAGTCCCAGTCGATGTAGGTCTTGCCTGCCTTCCGTTCCCGGATGAGGTATGCCTTGAAGTCATCGAGGTCGAAGCGGTAATGCCGGTCATCGAAGAAGATGAAGGGCACCTCTTTGCGCTCCTTCGCAATCCAAGAAATGCGAGTGAGCATATACCGAAGTGGGTAATTGAACTGCACGGACGGCTGCGCCAATCCCCGGTCATTGCGGGCCTTTGTTGTATCTGAGCACACAGCGACGCCTTGCCATGGTACGTAACTGAGGAACCTGTAGGCACCCTTCTGCTGGATATGCCTCATCGTGCTGAATTTGATTGGCTTTGAATCACAGACCAGGGCGGACACCGAAGCGATGTTCCGCTCCACTGAGGCTAAGTCGGCGTCATTAACGATAGCCGCCCCGAACGTGAGCCACCTTGTGCCGCTGCCGCGCGTACCTGGGTCACCTGACTCGTCGATGTATACCTGCATTCCGTGCTTTGCCTTTCCTCATCTCTCAAACTCCTTTCTGAGAGCAAAAATAAACCCGCCTCGCTTGGAGACGGGTAGACAGAATCACCCGGCGTTGCTATCGTGGGGATTGCTAAGTCGTCACGAATAGCTCCCAGCTCGGCTCAATGACTGGCCCACCTTTCTCGGTGGGCCTTCGCCGTATTCTAGCCGATCCTGACTCAGAATTGATCACCGGCTCTCGCGGGACATTCGTTCTGCTATACTTCCGCCCAAAGGCAGGTAAGTAAGATGCCCCGCGTACATGTCATTCTCAAGAACGCTGCACCAGTCACAATCGAAAATGCGAATGAAGCCGAGTGGCTTCTTGCTAACGGCAATCCCACTCCGGTACCAGCTCAAGGCGTGACGTTCATCGTTTACTTCAAGGAATCGAATACAACGAAGATTCTTGGACGCTTCCTCGCACATGAGGTCATCGGCTTCACACTAGACGAGACACCCTAAGAGATCACCCTGTCACGGCCCCTCAAAGGCTACAGCCCACCGCCTGGTGTGTCAAACCGATAACTGCCGATTCATCCTGCAGAGCTGTCCCGCCAACCTCCCCACCCATAGCCGAGGCTTTCCAGCCTCGGCGTCAGCCGCGCACAACCCTCATCATGGACAAGACGCCTCCCATCTCCAACACCTGTAGGGGCGCACGGCCGTGCGCCCCTACAG
>CAZNHI010000033.1:0-11835 GCA_964572535.1 uncultured Dehalococcoidia bacterium | reverse complement strand
CTGTTCCTGGACGAGCTGCCGGAGTTCGGGCGTCAGACACTGGAGGTGCTGCGGCAGCCGATGGAGGACCACGTGGTGACGATCAGCCGCGCCCACGGCTCCGTGACCTTCCCGGCGAATTTCATGCTGATCGCGGCGATGAACCCTTGCCCGTGTGGCAACTACGGGGACCCGATCAAGCCGTGCGTCTGCTCAGAAACGACGGTGTCGCGGTACCAGAGGCGCATTTCGGGGCCGCTTCTGGACCGCATAGACATCTTCGTCGAGGTGCCGCGAATCGACTACGAGAAGCTCTCGTCGCTGACGCCAGCGGAGTCGTCAGCGCAGGTGAGGGGACGGATCGACCGGGCGAGGCAGCTCCAGACGGAGCGCTTTGCGTGCAGGCCGGCGCAGTGCAACTCGGAGATGTCGCCGGCAGACGTGCGTGATTTCTGCCAGACGGACCTCGAAGAATCCGTGAGGGCGTTCCTCAAGCTGGCGACCACACAGCTATCGCTATCGGCGCGGGCCTTCCACCGCATCTTGAAGGTAGCGCGGACGATTGCCGACATATCGGGTTCTGAGGAGATAACCACGGCGCACGTGGCTGAGGCGGTACAGTACCGCCAGCGCATGCGCGCCGTCTGAGTTGAGGTCAGTGCTACAGGAGTCCCTGCCATGAGAAGCGTCTACTTCGCCGCCCGTTTTGCACGTCTGCCGGAGCTGAACCGCTATCGAGCCGAGTTGGAAGCGCTGGGGTTCGAGGTGACGTCGCGCTGGCTGACTGTGGCAACGCGGGAGCCGGGCGCCGAGCACAGCGAGGATGAGTGGCGCAGACTGGCCGTAATCGACCAGGAGGATGTCCTGGCGGCGGACACGCTGGTCTGCTTCAGCGAGGAAGCAGGCGCAGGCGGCAACGGCGGCCGTCACGCGGAGCTGGGAATGGCGCTGGCACTGGGCAAGCAAGTGATCGTGATCGGGCGGCGGGAGCACATCTTCCACCGCTTGCCAGAGGTGACGGTGTTCGAGAGCTGGCCGGAAGCGCTATGGCTGCTGGCTCAACGTCTGGATGCCCTGGCGGCGCGGTAGCTCTGCTGGGTTTCGGCAGGTGACGGACGCGTGGTGTCTGTCCGGCTTGACCGGCTTCTGAAGGCAGCGACGCCGTTGCGGTCGGCGCTCTTGACGCGATAGAGCGCGTTGTCGGCCTCTTCGAAGACTTGACGCCAGTTGAGCTGCCGGCGGCTGCCGGAGCCCGTGCCGCTGACACCGCAGCTCAGGGTCAGGACACCGATAGTGCTGGCGAGATGCGGGATAGCGAGCGCGGCGAGTCCCTCGATCAGCCGCTCGCAGAGCAAGCGCGCAGCCTCGACCTGGGTCATGGGCAGCAGGATCAGGATCTCGTCGTCGCCGTAGCGGTAGATGCGGTCCGACTTACGCATCGAGCTCGTGAGGTGGTCTACGACCTGCCTTAGCGCGGCGTCGCCGGCCTGGTGGCCGTAGGTATCGTTGTACTGCTTGAAGTAATCAACGTCGCAGACGGCGACGGAGTATACGGTGCCGTAACGCAGGCCCGCTTCATGGGTGTACTGGATATCGACCTCCATGGCGCGACGGTTGCCGATGTGTAGCAGGGCGTCCTCGTGGGCGAGGGCCTTGAGGCGTTCGTTGGCGCTGATCAGGTCTGCGGCGACCGAGCCAGGGTCTTCGAGCATGGCGCGCTGCTCTTCGATGGAGTTCATGTGCGCGCGTGTGAGATCTGATTGGGTCAGGAGTCCGGAGAGGCGGCCGTGACGGTCGACCACAGGCAGGTGCCGGACGTTGCGTGAGCGACAGAGGACCAAGGCTTCGAAGGTGGGAGTGTCTTCACGCACGATGAGGACGGGCTGCGACATGAACTCGGCGGCGGGAAGGTCGCCGCCCTGGCCGTAATTAAGGACCTGGTCGAGCGCACCGACGATGTCTCGTTCAGTGACGATGCCGATGGGCGCTTCGTCCTGGCTAATGATGAGGCAGGAGTAGCTACGCTCGCGCATGAGTGCCACGACTTCGCTAATCGGCGCCTCGGGCGCGGCGCAGGGTACGTTTGTCGACATCAGGTCACGCACCAGTTGTTCCAAAAAAGGTTCCTCCTGTTCGCGGCTTCGAAGTCGTCCTTGAGTGTTTTGTCGGAAGAGAGTGCGCGAACCTGAAGTTCGTGGTATCACAGGACTTTTTCGTAACAACAGAAGCAGCAAGGGCGTTCTAGAGATTGCATACCCTTTAGGAGGCTTACCGATCTTGATTCGCAAGGAAGCGACTGACTGAGATGGCTGAGGCCTGAAGCCCGCGGATTAGTGAGTATCGCGCTTCTGGTCTTAGCTCTTTTGTGGAAGGGAGGCCACCTGACCGGCGAATACGCCGGCGCCAACAGATACCAGCAGACCACAGTCCCAACCCTGAGTGCCCTGCAGCAGAACTGGTCCGTGCGATTGACCGAGGCGACGTGGAGCAAGACTCTGGCGCCACTGCCTGGCGAGAGCGCGCTGATCGAGGCGGTGAAGGCGGAGCCTGAGTTCGTGCCGGTGTCACCGCCGGTCCGCGGCTGGGCGACCCACTACGGCGAGTCGTTTACTGGCGGTGTGCTGGCCTGTGGTACCGGCTACTACCACCCGACGAATGTGAGCATCCTGGCAGTGGGGCCGTCGCGCGATGTCGACTGGCCCTGCGGCACGCTGCTGCGCGTCTGTGGCCCGGCGGGTTGCGCGACGGTGAAGCGCCAGGACTCGTGTCCGGGGTGCGTAGCCAACGTGCTGGACCTCTCTGAGGCGGGCAACGAGCTGGTCTGCGGCGTGCCACCCCACACGTGTCAAGTCACAATCGAGGAAGTGGAACCGGCGCCGGCAGCAGGGCTGGTGGCGGGTGCGCGGCGTTGAGCTAAGCGCCCGGTTCGGCCTCCGGGTAGGCCTGGCCGCGATTGCGCGTGGTGAACCAGAGGAACACGAAGCCGAGGGCGCCGGAAGCCAGGGACGCCGCCAGGACACCGAGCTTTGCCTCGTCGACCAACGTCTCGCTGTCGAAGCCGAGGTCGGTGATCAGCAGGGCGACCGTGAAGCCGATGCCGCCGAGCATGCCGACGCCGAGGACCTGAAGCCAGGTGCCGCCGGTGGGCATGTCGCAGAGGCGCAGACGCACGGCCAGCCAGGTGAACAGCAAGATGCCGACGGGCTTGCCAACGAGCAGGCCGAAGGCGACGCCCTGGGACACAGGGCCTTCCACCGCTGCCTGGGCGACGTCGCCAGACAGATGGACGCCGGCGTTGGCGAGCGCAAAGAGAGGCACGATGAGGAAGCTGACCCAGGGGTGCAGCGCGCGCTCGAGGCGGTCCAACGGAGCTTCGGTGCCCTGGGCGAGGTCCTCCATCTGCGCCACGATGCCCTGCTGCACGTCCTCGTTGCCGGCTGCGTGCGCGACACGGAAGCGGTCCACGAGGTCCTGCGCGTCCTCGGCGAAGGTGTGGCGGCCGTAGAAGCTGGTGGCGGGCGCCATGAGCCCGAGGACGACACCGGCGATTGTGGCGTGGATGCCGGATTCGAGCACGGTGAGCCAGAGGACGGCGCCTATCGCGACGTAGACGTTGATATTGCGCACCCCGGAGCGATTCATGACGCAGATCAGCGCCAGCGTGGCGCCCGCAAGGCCGAGGGCGAGGAAGTTGATGTCCGAGGTGTAGAAGACGGCGATGACGACGATCGCGCCGATGTCGTCGGCGATGGCCAGCGCGAGCAGGAAGACCTTGACGCCGAAGGGGATACGCCCGCTGAGCAAGGAGAGCACCCCTACGGCGAACGCGATGTCCGTGGCCATGGGGACTCCCCAGCCACGGGAGCCTTCACCGCCGGCGTTGAAGACGGTGTAGATCAGGGCGGGCGCGAGCATGCCGCCGAGGGCGCCGGCAGCCGGCAGAAGGGCCCGCCGCGGGCTGGAAAGCTCGCCGTGGACGAGCTCGCGTTTGATTTCGAGGCCCATGAGGAAGAAGAAGATGGCCATGAGGCCGTCGTTGACCCACTCGCGCAGGTCGAGATCGAGGTTGAAGATATCGGCGTCAACGAGGATCGAGGTGTGCCAGAGGTCGAAGTAAGACTCGGCCCAGGCGGAGTTGGCCCAGATCAGGGCGGCGACGGCGGCAAGGAGCAGGACGATGCCGCTCGCCGCTTCGACTTGCATGAAGGCCTGGGCGGTTTGGAAGACGCGCTGGTAAACGAAGTCGCGCGACCGTGCGTAGAGCCAGCTGTGCAGAGGGGAGCCGGGGTTCACGCCGGGCGCGGCTCGCAGAGAGTAGTCACGAATCGACGTTAGGCGGGGGAGGGAAGCGGGTCAAGTCATGTTCTTGTCCCGCAATCGGTGGTCTGACTAGACTAGAATGAATAACACGCCCCCGTAGCTCAGTGGATAGAGCACCGGCCTCCGAAGCCGGTGGCACAGGTTCGAGTCCTGTCGGGGGTACCACTGTATTGAAAGCCGGGGGAAACCCCGGAGCCCCTGCTGAAGGCCGCCACCCGAGCGTCTAGCGGAGTACGGCGGGCGTACTTGGTCGGGGGAGATCCGGGAGCCCCTGCTGAAGGCGCGCCTAAGGCATCCTTTCAGGCCAGGACCGGGCGTCATCAGGCCGGGGTTCTTGCGAGGGTATAACCGCGTGCCTATTCGCCGAGGCAGGCGCGGGCGGTGTCTTCACAGGTGAGGCCTTCGCGGACGCGGACCTGGCCGACGTGACGGAAGGGCCCGGCGAGGTTCTCGACCGTTTGGGCATTGTCGGCCTCGACGATGAACACGACCTGGTGCTCTGGCTCAGAGGCCCAGTCACCGAGGATGCGAATGCCCATCTTCGCAGCGTTCTCGTCAGAGACGTGGGCGCGCAGCTGGCGCACCATGTCCGGGTTGTTGGTGGGGCAGGTCTCCGCGGTGTGACTGTGCTCAATCAGGAAAAGGGCCACAGGCTTCCTCCATTAGGTGATGCGTCATTGTCCCGGTGGCGGGAGGACATGGTCAAGGAATCCAGATAGTCCACAAGAATATGTGGGAAGTCGCGCCGAAGGCTGATATAGAGGTAAGGGCGGCGCGTTAGAGGAGAATACAGGACATATTCCAGACCCAGGGACGGGTCGGCATGCCGGAAAGGCAATGAGCCGTCATCCCGTACATGGTCGCCTGGGATGGCGGGGAGCCTAGTGGCGAAACCGACCGGCTTGTCTCGCTAGAGAGCGAGGCAAGCCTTTTTTATTGAGGTCTGAGTTGCCAGTACAAAACAAGAGTCGACAAGGGGCCCTCTACTTCTCAGAAGTAATCGCTGCTGCGATGGCGCTGTCGGCAGTGGCGGCGACAGGCATCGGCTACGCGGTGGGGACGCTTGTCCTTTCTCCGGTGCCGGTGCTCTGCCAGATACTGTTCGGCCTCGCGGGGGTGCTGGGCATTCGTGTGGCGCAACGCCGCGCTGTCGAAGTTACCGGCCTTGCGTACGACGACGAGCTGACCGGCCTGCCGAACCGGCGCTATTTCATGGAACGGCTGTGGATCCTGCTCAGCGACTACCGCCGGGGTTCAGTGCGGCCGGCGCTGCTGCTACTGGACCTTGACCGCTTCAAAGTTGTTAACGACACGATGGGCCACCCGGCCGGCGACCAACTGCTGAAGGAAGTTGCGTCGCGTCTGCGCGCCAGTAAGCGCCGCGGCGATATCCTGGCGCGCCTGGGAGGCGACGAGTTCGCGGTGCTGGCTCTGGTCGAGAGCTCGGCGGAAGCAGAGCGCCTGGCCGAGACACTGCTCCACGGCCTCAACCGGCCTGTGCTCCTCAACGGGCAGACCCTTTGGCCCAACGCCAGCATCGGCATCGCGCTACCGGGGCCGGTGCGTCCGGCGCCGCAGGAGCTAATGAGCATGGCGGACGTCGCCCTCTACCAGGCGAAAGCCAACGGCAAGGGTCAGTGCTTCCTGTTTGAGCCGCATTCGCCGCTACCTTCGACCCACCGCCTGTCGCTGGAGTCTGACCTGCGCATGGCCGTCGAAGAGGACCAGTTCGACATGGTCTACCAGCCGCTGGTGAATCTCGAGACAATGAGCATCGTCGGGGTCGAGGCGCTGATTCGCTGGAACCATCCGACGCTGGGTGAGCTGCGCCCGGACAGCTTCCTGCCGCTGGCGGATGAGACGGGCTTGTGGCGCAGCATCAACCAGTGGGTCCTGACCGAGACCTGCACGCAAGCCAGCACCTGGCATGGCATCTTCGGCAAGGCGTTCAGCGTGGGTGTAAACCTCTCCGCACGCCAGTTCCGCGACATCAACTTTCTCACGGAGCTGAACCTGGTGATGAAGAAGACGGGCGCCAGCAGCGAGTTCGTCCATTTCGAGATCACGGAATCGGCGCTGATGGAGGACGAAGAGGCTACATTGCGCAACCTGGACGGTCTGCGGCAGCTGGGATTCCAGGTCGCGATTGACGACTTTGGTGTCGGTTATTCCTCACTGAGCTATCTGCGACGCTTCAAAGTGGACATCGTCAAGGTTGACCAGTCTTTCGTGCGCGACCGCGACCCCGAGCGCACACTGCCGATCGTGAGGTCGGTCGTGCAGCTGGCGAAATCGCTGGGCATGACGACGACGGCAGAGGGTATCGAGACAGAGGCGCAGCTGGCGCTGATCCGCGAGGCCGGCTGCACACTGGGGCAGGGCTTCTTGCTCTCGACGCCGATGTCGGCGATCGATGTGACGAGCATGCTGGCGGGCGGCCCGATACCGCTACCGCAGTTCGCGGCGACGCGGGCGGAGATGCAGGCTCGATTCAAAGCAGGGCCGCTAAAGCACGTACTTCGGGCCTAGAAACTCGGCGCTTCGGCGTTGAAGGCCGGAGACACCCTCGGAGCGCCGAGGTGTTGAAAGCCGGGGGAACCCCGAACCCCAGCTAAAGAGCCAGACCCTTCATCTCGGTAAGTAGCCGTCCTCCGTCTTATGCCGATCGTATACTCCGGGCGTGGGTGAGATCACGATCGTGGACCTGGTGCAAAACGGCACCATGAGCGCCGAGATGGCAGCTGTGCTCTGGGCTGCGGTCGACCAGGAGAAGTCGTTCCTGACGGTGGCGGTGCCACGGTTCGCCGGCAAAACCACGACATCGAATGCGGTGCTGGCGCTGCGTCCGTCCGGAATGCCGGTGACAGCGGTAGCAGGCGAGCCGGAGCTGCTGGAGCGCCTGAAGCAGGAGCGCCGCGGCGGCTATCTGCAGGTGGCGGAGTTCGCCTACGCGCCGGTGCCGGGTTACATCTGGGGCGCGCCGGTGCGGCGCGTGTTCGAGACGGTGCACGCAGGCGGCTACGCGCTGCAGACGGCGCTGCACGCGCCCGGTGTCGAAGCTGGAATGCTGGAGGTGACGCAGGGTAACGGCGTCAGCGACGAGCACGCATCGACGTTCAAGCTGGTGATCTACATCGAGCGCTTCGGCTACAACCCGCAGAGCTTCTGGCGTCGTGTCACCGACCTTTTCGAGGTGGATGAGGTGAAGGATGGCCGGGTGCGAGGCAGGTCACTTTTTCGTTGGCGGGAGGCGGGCGGCGCTTTCGAGCAGATGGCTGAGCCACAGCAGTGGGGTCTGGACCGCGCTGACCTGGTGCAGCGCGCGCGGATCATCGCCGTGTTGGCGGAGCGGGAGCAGGCGTCGGCGGCGGAGGTTGCTGCCGCGGTGGGCGAGTACCGGTCCTCCTGGCATAAGGCATAGGCACTTTAGCTGCGTGAGCTTGGAACATGAGGGTGACTTGGGCTACACTGCGCGCGGACAATGAATGACCCCTCCCGCAGCTCAGACGAAGAGCTGGCCAACTCGCTGTCCGCTTCTGACGATCACGCCATCGCCGCGTTGGCTGGTCGCTATACCCAACCGCTTTACGACTTCGCACTGCGGGCCACGCTGGACCCGGCTGTGGCGGCCGCCCTCACTCGCTCGAGCATTGAATACCTGAGAGAACACGCGCAGGAACGCCCTGAGGGCACTCGCGTGCGGTCTTGGCTGTTCGCCTTCGCGCAGGAGCAGGTGCTGGCGGTTGCCAACGACCGAGGTCGGGGGCCGGAAGTGAGGCTGTCGCCGGGAGACCAGCGCTTCACGCAGAGCGAGCCGGCCACAAACCGCGAGGTGGCGCTGTGGGTCTGGCAGGCAGCGCGCAGCCTGAGGCCGAGAGACTACTGCCTGCTGGACTTGACGCTGCGCCGCGGTGTCGCGCCGGAGGATGTGGCAGGCGTGGGGTCTCAGGGTCGCGGCGGCGTATACGCGGCGCTGGGACGCGCTCGCGGCGGCTTCGACGAGGCGTACATGGCGACCGCGCTGTATTTCCGGGGTCGTGAGGCGTGCAGCGAACTCTCCGAACTGGTCGGCGGGAGCGGCGTAGCGATGCGGGTTGGCATCCGCCGGCAGATCGCGTCTCACGTGGAGAGCTGCGACGCGTGCCGGGCGACGCTGGAAGCGCTGCCGGCTGCTGCTGAGGTGTTCGCCGGCCTGAAGGACGTCGAACTGCCCCCGGAGCTGCCGGAACAGGTGCTGGCGGGTATGGCACAGGGCGTGGCAGCGGGACAGCTCACGCTAGGCGACGCGGCGCTGGCCGTATCGCAGCCTGCGGATGAGGCGGCAGTCAACGAGGAGCAGATGTGGGCGCCGGAAGAGACCGAGGCGCCTGCGGTCGCGGCCGAGCCTGAAGGTGGTGAGGGCGCAGACGAAGAGATTGCCGCTGTCGCTGCCGGCGCCGCAACGCCGGCTCCGGAGAGCGCACCCGTCGAGTGGGAGCAGACGCCTGCGCCGGCGTTCAAGCCGCCCCGACGGGCTGCCGTGGCATTCGGCGCAGCATACGGCGGTGGCGGGCTGCGAGGCCGGTTGAGCGGGGTCTTGGCGCCGTTGTCTTCGGGGCTGCTGTGGAGCTACGTGTGGCTGGGTGTCTCGACTGCGGTGGCCATCTACCTTGGCCTTGCGGCGGCTGACTCTCTGCGTGGCGGCGGCGGCGACTCGGGAGAGGTAGAGCTGGGGACGGGCTTTGTCCGCAACATCCCTTGCACCAGCGGGCCTTTGACTCTGAGCCACGGCACGACGCAGGTGTTCCAGTTCGACCCGAAGGTGCTGGGCGGCTTCGAGATTGATTCGGTGACTGTGAGCGCGGAGTCTGGGGTGAACGGCACCGGCCTGACCGCGAGCGCGCAGGACGGGTCGACGTTGCAGGTGCAGGCCGCGCAGGTGCAGGCTACAGCACCGCGCGCCGATCAATTCCTGCTGCAGATCGAGTGGCAGCGGGGCAATGAGGCCGGGCGCTCCAACTGCAGCGTCGTAGTCAACGTGACGCCGTCGACGACACCTTAGGATTGACCTAAGCCAGACCACGTTCCTTGAGCACACGCGCCGTCGTCGCGCCGATCTCGGCGGGCGAGTCGCAGATCACGGCACCGGCTGCTGAGAGGGCTGCCTTCTTCGACTCCGCGGTGCCGCTGTTGCCGGCGATGATCGCGCCCGCGTGGCCCATGCGGCGCCCGGGGGGCGCGGTGCTGCCAGCGATGAACGCGATTACGGGCTTCCTGACGTTGGCCTTGATGTACTCGGCTGCTTCCTGCTCGGCAGTGCCGCCGATCTCACCGATCATGACGATCGCGTCGGTCTCGGGGTCGTTGTTGAACATTTCGAGGATCTGGCGCTGGGTGGTGCCGATAATCGGGTCGCCGCCGACGCCGACGCAGGTGGACTGGCCGATGCCGAGGCGGGTCAGCTGGTCGACGCCCTCGTAGACCAGGGTACCGCTGCGCGAGACGACGCCGACGCGGCCCTTCTTGAAGACGCTGCCGGGCATGATGCCCACGCGACATTCGGCAGGAGTGATCACCCCGGGGCAGTTGGGGCCGATGAGCGTGAGTCCGCTGTCACGCAGCGCCCGCTTGACCCGCATCATGTCGATTGTTGGGATGCCCTCGGTGATGCAGATGATGACCTTGATCTTGGAGTCCGCCGCTTCGAGGATGGCATCGGCGGCGCCGGGGGCGGGCACGAAGATCAGGGAGCAATCGATGGGACCCTGCTGCTCGACGGCCTCGGCGACGGTGTTGAACACCGGCACGCCGAATGCGGTCTCGCCGCCACGGCCCGGCGTGCAGCCCGCGACGACCTTCGTGCCGTACTCGATGCAGCGTTCGGTCTGGAAGCCGCCCTCGCGGCCGGTGATGCCCTGCACGAGGACGCGGGTGTCTGTGTTGACCAGGATGCTCATGGATTTACCTCGTGTGCTAGGGAAAGGCCTTCGGCGCGAGCGGCGCGCGAAAGCTGCATATCCCACGTGGAGAACAGGATCTCCTCTGGTGTCAGGTTGCGTAAAGCAAGCGCCGAGGCGAGATGTACCGCATCGTAGCTACTGAGGGGGTGGGACACGACGAGACTTGCCGCGCTTCCGATTACGGCTTGGGATACTGGAGAAGCAAGGAATGCTGGCCAATCTGCATCAAAGTCTTCGCTGACCCGAACGAACTGGTTCCTAGTCCGAATTCTGCGTTCGCGTCGGCGACGGGCAAATGCGGTCTTGACTTCTACGTATGCGAGAGCCGTAGATGCCAACCTATCGGCGAGTTCCGCCAACAGTCGTGTCTCCTGAGCGCTCACTTCGTCGACGTATAGTTTGACGATGCTGGAGCTATCCATATAGAGAATCAATCTCTATAGGCCTCGCACCCTCTGTCGTTCCTCAATGATGTAGTCGCTGACCGAGGGCCCCGGTGTCAACTTGATGGGATTCTTCCTTCCCAGGGGTTTGCCGCCAGACCAGGAGATAAGCTTTCTTCGCGCAAGGCTGTGGAGGTGGAGATCCAGCAGCATTCGTAGCGCATCCTTGAGAATGGGGTGATTGAGCTGCTTCAGCGTCGAGACAGCCTCGGGGAGTTGGCCCATCTCCCAAAATGCATACGCTTTGTTGCGCAACATGATGGGGTTCTCTCCGTTTAACTCCACGGCGCGGGAGAAGGCAGTCAGCGCTTCGTCTCCACGGCTGAGCCTCGCAAGTATCGTTCCGAGATTGTTGTGGAGATAGGCGTCGTCCGGCGCGACCTTCAGCGCAGCCTGGTACTCCCTCAAGGTTTCGTCCAGCATACCGGCATCAAAGAGCCGGTCCGCTTTTTGTGTGTGTCGGAGAACCTGGGGCGACCAAGGTGAGTCTGGCTCCTCCGGTACGAGCGAGGTTGGGACTAATTCTGCGACCATGTGCCTAGTTTAGAGCTTCGCGGCAGCGACGGCTTTGCGCGCCGCGTCGCCAAGGTCTTCGGCGCGCTCGACATGGACGGAGGAGGCCTCGAGCATGCGCACGCCCTCTTCGAGGTTGGTGCCGGCGAGGCGGGCGACGATGGGGACGTTGAGCTTTAGCTGCTCGTTGGCTTCGATGATGCCCTGGGCGATCACGTCGACGCGGGCCATGCCGCCGAAGATGTTGATCAGAATTGCTTTGACGTTGGGGTCCGAGGTGATGATGCCGAGTGCGTTGACTACGCGCTGCGGGTCGTTGGCGGTGGCGATGTCGAGGAAGTTAGCGGGTTCGCCGCCGGCCAGCTTGATCGCGTCCATGGTGGCCATCGCCAGACCTGCGCCGTTGACGACACAGCCGATGTTGCCGTCCAGCTTGACGTAATTGCTGATGCCTTCATCCTGGGCGCGCACCTCCAGCGGGTCTTCTTCGTCCTTGTCGCGCAGCTCCAGGATGTCCGGGTGGCGGAAGGCCGCGTTGTCGTCGAAGTTGAGCTTGGCGTCCAGCGCGACGATGCGGTTGTCCTTTGTGACGACTAGCGGGTTGATCTCGGCCAGCGAGCAGTCCTTCTCTATAAAGAAGC